>NZ_JBFBFU010000009.1:0-103463 GCF_040684355.1 Kitasatospora sp. NPDC091276
CGATCCCGGCCAGCAGGCCGCCGCCGCCCACCCCGGCCAGGATGGTCCGCACCTCGGGCCCCGCGCACCCGCCAGGCCCGCCGTCGGACCCTCCGGGCCCTCCCGGCCCGCCCTCAGCCCCTTCCGGTCCACCGTCGGAACAGCCGTCGGAGCAGCCGCCGGGCCGTGCCGTTCACATAGTTCCGCGCCGCCCGCGCCCGATTCCCGCGCGTCGCCGTTCGGCCCACGCCGGTCATGCTTCCCGCGCGGCTCCCCCCGGTTCCACGTCCGTCCCTTCCGCCCCCCACCGGTAGGGACCGGTTCCGGAATCCGGGCTATTCACTGTATGGAATCCCCGCATTCCGGGTGTCCACAGTTGACTGTTTTTTAGCAACGAATTGCTTGACCATGAGCCACTTTGCGCACTGGTTCTGTCATGTTCTAGCCAGCGTTTTCGACTCCGGAACGCTCTGGCCCCTTGCCGGCCCCCACAGCCGGCCAGAGGAGGATCCGTTGCGCCCCCGCTCCCTTGCCCTCGCCGCGGCGATAGCCGTGCTGCCGCTGACCGCCGTCTCGCTCGGTGTCTCCACCGCGCAGGCCGCCCCCGCTCCCCGTGTCGCGCTCCCGAACACCGTCAACCCGGCGGTGGCCCACTCGGAGAAGAAGGGCGACGTCCCGGCCGAGCAGCAGATCTCGGTGGCCGTCAGCCTGAAGCTGCGTGACACCGCCGCCCTCGACCGCTTCCTCGCCGCGGTCGCCACCCCCGGCACCCCCGAGTTCGGCAAGTACCTGACGCCGGAGCAGTTCACCGCCCGGTTCGGGCCGACCCAGGCCGCCGTCGACCAGGTCAAGACCTACCTGGCCGCCCAGGGCCTGACCGTCACCGAGGTGAGCGCCAACCGCCAGGTGGTCAGCGCCCACGGCACCAACGCGCAGATCTCGCAGGCCTTCGGCACCCACGAGAGCTCCTACGTCGACCCGCAGCTGCAGCGCGCCTTCTTCGCCAACGACGCCGCCGCCTCCGTCCCGGCCGACCTGGCCGACGTGGTCCAGGGCGTGAGCGGCCTGGACAACCACGCGGTCCGCAAGAACCGCCTGGCCAAGCCGAACTCGGTCACCCCGCACACGGCCTCCTCGACCCCGAGCGGCTTCGGCCCGTCGCAGTACGACGGCGCCTACAACCTGAACAAGACCGGCGCCGACGGCACCGGCACGACGGTCGCCCTCTGGGAGTTCGACGGCTACTCGTCCTCCAACCTGACCACCTACGACTCGCAGTACGGCCTGTCCGGCCCGGCCGTCTCCACGGTCTCGGTGGACGGCGCCAACTACGACTCCGCCCCCGGCGGGGGCCAGGGCGAGGTCGAGCTGGACAGCGAGATCGTCCGCGGCGCGGCGCCGAAGGCGACCCAGCTGGTCTACGAGGCGCCCAACAGCGACCAGGGCGAGATCGACATGGCCAACAAGATCGTGGCCGACAACCAGGTCTCGGTCATCTCGATCTCGTGGGGCTCCTGCGAGCCGGACACCACCGCCGCCTCGATGACGGCCGTGGACAACGCCTTCAAGCAGGCCGCCGCCCAGGGCATCTCGATCTTCTCCGCCTCCGGTGACGACGGCTCCCGCGACTGCACCCGCTCCACCAGCGGCTCGTCGGTCAAGGCGGTCGACTTCCCGGCGTCCAGCCCGCACCAGACCGGCGTCGGCGGCACCAACCTCCAGGTGTCCGGCACCTCGTACTCCTCGGAGAGCGCCTGGAGCAGCGCCGGCGGCGGCGTCTCCACCGTGTTCGGCAAGCCGACCTGGCAGACCGGCACCGGCACCGGCAGCGGCACCATGCGCACCGTCCCGGACGTCTCCTCCAACGCCGACCCGGCGAGCGGCTTCGCGATCTACACGGCCGGCTCCTGGCAGGTCTACGGCGGCACCAGCGCGGCGGCGCCGCTGTGGGCCGGCTACGCGGCCCAGTTCAACCAGAAGGCCAAGGCGGCCGGCCAGCCGGTCCTGGGCGAGGCGAACCCGAAGCTGTACGCGGTCGCGAACAGCAGCAACTACTCCGGCGCCTTCCACGACGTGACCAGCGGCTCCAACCAGGACTTCCCGGCCGGTACGGGCTACGACCAGGTCACCGGCTGGGGCACCCCGATCGCCGACGGCCTGACCACCGCCCTGCTCGGCGGCGGCTCCACCACCCCGCCCACCGGCGGCTGCACCGCGGCCCAGCTGATCGGCAACGGCGGCTTCGAGACCGGCACCGCCGCCCCGTGGACCACCTCCAGCGGCGTGGTCGACAACAGCTCCTCGCAGGCGGCCCACTCGGGCAGCTGGAAGGCCTGGCTGGACGGCTACGGCAGCGCCCACACCGACACCCTGTCGCAGACCGTCTCGGTGCCGGCCGGCTGCAAGTCCGCCAGCCTCACCTTCTGGCTGCACATCGACACCGCGGAGACCGGCTCCACCGCGTACGACAAGCTGACCGTCCAGGCCAACGGCACCACGCTGGCGACGTACTCCAACGTCAACGCCGCCGCCGGCTACGTGAAGCGCACCCTGGACCTCTCCTCCTTCGCCGGCAAGAGCGTGACCGTCAAGTTCACCGGCACCGAGGACGGCTCCAACCAGACCAGCTTCGTGATCGACGACATCGCGCTGAACGTCAACTGACCACCAGCGGGTAGCACCACCTGACCCCCGCCGGGGCGGCGCCGACAGGGCCCGCCCCGGCGGTGTGCGTCCGCCCGGTCGCGGCGGGCGGCGCGGGCGCGCGGCGAGGGCGTGTGTTTCCGAACTGTTTCAAGATCATCAACCCTTCGGTTCACCTGCCGTGACCCCTGTCATACGCACGACTGATGACGTAGCCTCTCGACCGTGCATAGGGTTCCCCAAAGCTCGGTGAAGCCGTCGGCGGCGAGCCTCGGCGCCGGCCAGGCCCCTCCGAACTCACCTGGCGGGGAGGGTCACCGCATGGCCGCACAGCAGCCTCAGGACTCCGCGCGACTCCGGCTGGTCGGACTGCGCCCGGAGCGCCCCGGCCCGTCCGTACCCGTACCGCCTCCGGCACCCGCGCACGCCGGGCGGGCCACCGCCCCCGGCGGCTTCGCGGACACCCTGCACCTGGCCATCGAGGCCAGTGGCCTCAGCCTGGACCGGATCAGAGCCGCCCTCACCCAACGTGGCGTCAGAGTCAGCGTCACGACGCTGAGTTACTGGCGGCGCGGACGCAGCCAGCCCGAACGGGCCAGCTCGCTGAGAGCCGTCCACCTGCTGGAGGAACTGCTCGGACTGCCGCACAGCGCGCTCACCTCGCTGCTCGGCCCGCCCCGCCCGCGCGGCCGCTGGGCCGCCGTCGCGAACACCTGCCACCTCGGCCTGGAGGACGTCTGGCCGGGCGAACGGCAGATCGCGGACATCTTCGCCGAGCTGGACGCCCCGCCGCAGGGCGAACTGGAGCGGCTGAGCATCCACGACTCGTACTACGTGGACGCCGAGCGGCGCGGCAACCTGCTGCGGATGCGCCAGGTGGTGCGCGCCACCGTCGGCGGCGTGGGCCGCTGCCTGGTCGTGCACAAGGCCGACGAGGAGGCGACGGGCTGCCCGGAGATCACCTCGGTGCGGCACGGCCGGCTGGGCCGGGTCCGGCGCCGTCCGGAGGCCGGCCTGACCGTCGGCGAGCTGATGCTGGACCGCCCGCTGGCGCTCGGCGACAGCACGGTCTTCGAGTACGAGGTGGAGATCCCGCCGGGCGGCCCGACGCTGGAGTACAGCCGCCGCTTCGCCACCCCGGTGCGCGAGTACGTGCTCCAGGTGCACTTCGACCCGGCGGCCGTCCCGGCGCACTGCGAGCGCTACGACCGCGAGCCGGGCGCGGACGTCGACCACCGCCGCGAGCAGCTCTGGATCGGCGCCTCCGCGAGTGCCCACGTGCTCGCCCCGGACCAGCAGCCCGGGCACATCGGCATCCGCTGGGAGTGGCAGTAGCCGTCCCCGGCGTCCAGTCGTCCCCGACATCCGGCCGCCCCGACGTCCAACCGCCCCCGCCGTCCTCGAACCGGCCCGCGCACCCCCGCCACACCTGACCGCCCGCCAGGCTCCGCGTCGGCACTACCGTCTCCTCCCCGCCCCCGCCACGCCCGGGCCGCCGAACGGTTGTCACCCGTCCGGCGCAACCCGCCGTGCCACCTTCCGCCCGCTTTGGGACTTTGGTCCCGATAACACGCGGGGCCGGCCCGGGAAGGCCAGTCCTGTCACGCCGTCAGGCGTCGACCAGGAAGACCGCAGGAAAGAGGCGGAGCATGACCCGTACCGACCACCTGTCCCCGCTGCTGGAATTCGACGAGGTCGAACCGGACGAGGACTGCATATGCGGGGGCTGCAACGCCCGCCGCCGCGCCCGGCGGCACGCCGCACCGGTGCACGAGGGCGGGCACGCCGCGGCCCGCAGCATCCGCCGCCGGGCCGCCGTGCTGATGGCCGCCGTCGGCACCGCGGTGGGCGGCGGGACGGCCGCCGCCGGGCACGCCACCGCGGCCCCCACCCCGGGCGGCAGCAGCACCGCCCAGCCCCCGCAGACCCCGCAGGGCGAGGTCAGCGGCCTCTACGGCCAAGCACCCGGCGCCCGCGCCTTCGCCGCCCCGCGCGCCGCCGCCCAGCCGCCCACCCGGGCGCAGATCATCCAGCGCGCCCAGGGCTGGGTCGACCAGCAGGTGCCGTACGGCATGGGCAGCTACTGGTCGGACGGCTACCGCCAGGACTGCTCCGGCTTCGTCTCGATGGCCTGGGGCCTCGGCAGCAGCCAGACCACCTGGACCCTGCCGAACTTCGCCGAGCGGATCGGCAAGGCCGACCTCCAGCCCGGCGACGTGCTGATCTACAACAACCCGGCCAGCCCGCAGTCCGGGTCGCACGTGACGATCTTCGGCGGCTGGACGGACTCCTCCCTCACCCGCTACCTCGCCTACGAGCAGACCTCCCCCGGCACCAAGAAGCGCGACACCCCGTACGCCTACTGGAACAACTCCGGCGCCTACGTCCCGTACCGCTACACCGGCCTGTCCGGTGGCAGCAACGACGGCACCCCGGCCACCGCCTTCCCGGGCGCGGACAAGTTCGGCCCCGGCGCGAACAACGCGTACGTCACCGAGCTCGGCCGGCTGCTGGTGCAGCGCGGCGGCGCCCGGTTCTACTCCGAGGGCCCCGACCCGCACTGGGGCGAGGCCGACCGGCGGGCCACCCAGGCCTTCCAGGAGGCCCAGGGCTGGCGCGGCGCCGAGGCCGACGGCATCCCCGGCAAGGACACCTGGGACTACCTGGTCAACGGCAAGGGCCGCGCCGTCGGCGCCGGCACCACCCCGCTACCGCCGCCGGTCCGGCCCGGCACCGGGGCGCCCGCCTTCCCCGGCCGGCAGTACTTCGGACCGGGTCAGAACAACGACCAGGTCCGCCTGCTGGGCGAGCAGCTGGTGCGCAAGGGCTTCGGCGGCTCGTACGGCGTCGGCCCCGGCCCGCGCTGGAGCGAGAGCGACCGGCGGGCCGTCCAGGCCTTCCAGCAGGCCCAGGGCTGGCGCGGCGCCGAGGCCGACGGCTACCCCGGCCCGGACACCTGGCGCCGGCTCTTCGCCTGACGCACGCCGACGGCGTGGTGCCCGCCCCGGCGGGCGCCACGCCTCACCCCTGAGGCTTCGACGACATCCAGTGGAAGAGGCCCATCGCCACGCTGGTGGCCAGGTTGAAGCTGGACACCCCCGGCTGCATCGGCACCGAGACCAGGTGGTCCGCCCGCGCCTTGAGCTCCGCCGAGACGCCGTGCCGCTCGGTGCCGAAGGCGAGCAGCGCGTCGTCCGGGAACGGCAGCGTCCGGATGTCCGCGCCCTCCGGGTCCAGCACGTACAGCGGCCCGGCGGGCAGCTCCGGCAGGGCCAGCCGCTCCACCGCGGTGGCGAAGTGCAGGCCCGCGCTGCCGCGCAGCACGGTCGGGTGCCAGGGGTCCAGATCGCCGGTGGTCACCACACCGGTGGCGCCGAAGCCGGCCGCCAGCCGGATCACCGCCCCGACGTTGCCCAGGTTGCGCGGGTTCTCCAGCAGCACCACCGGGGCCGGGCGCGGGCGCCGGGCCAGGGCCGCCAGGTTCGCCCCGACGGACGGCCGCGCGGCCAGGGCGACCACCCCGGTCGGGTGCAGCCGGGGTGCCAGCGTCCGCAGCCGTTCCTCGGGCAGCTCCACCGCCAGCGCGTCCAGCGCCGGCGCGACGTCCGGCGCCAGTTCCCCGGCCAGGGCCAGCAGCGCCGCCCGGTCGGCGGTCAGCACCCGCCGGACGTCCCCGCCGAAGCGCAGCGCGTGCTTCAGCGGGTGGAACCCGTCCAGCAGGACGGCTCCCGGCTCCCGCTCCGCCGCCCGCCACGCCCGCAGCACCTCGTCGTCCATGGCGTTCATGGCGTTCACTCTGCCACCTCGTCCGAGGCCGTCTGATCCGAGGCCACCTGATCCGAGGCCACCTGATCCAGGACCACCCCGCCTGGGGCGGCCCCGCCCGGGCCGGGCTCGCCGGGGCGGCCCGCGGCGGCGATCACCTCGTCGAAGCCGAGCGGCCGGCCGGTCGGGCCGTCCGGATCGGCGGCGAGCCCCGCGAGCGCGAGGTCGAGGTGCCGGTGGACCAGCGAGCCGTCCGCGTCGAGCGTGGCCAGCGCGCCCGGCAGCGGGCGGGACACCCGGACGCAGAGCAGCACCAGGTCGCCCATCCCCACGTCGGCCCGCAGCCGCCCGGCGTCCTGGGCGGCGCGCAGCAGCGCCTCGACGGCGGTGACGGCTTCGCGGCGGACGGCGACCAGGTCCTCGTCCACCACCAGCCGCTCCAGCAGCACCACGATCGCCGCGCCCATCCGCAGGTCGGCGGCGGCGTGCACGAAGCGGCGCAGCGCCCGGTACGGGTCGGTCTCGTCGCGGCGGGCCCGTTCGGCGGCCTCGGCGAGCCGGGCCAGCAGGTCGGTGACCAGGGCGCGGACCAGGGCCTCCCGGTCGGGGAAGCGCCGGTAGAGGGTGGCCGGGCCGACGCCGGCCCGCCGGACCACGGCGTCCAGCGGGGCGTCCGGGCCCCGTTCCAGGAACACCTCGCAGGCGGCGTCCAGGATCCTGCGCCGGCTGCGTTCCGCGTCGGCCCTCATCGGCAACTCCCTAAACGGAGAAATTCTCTCCCCCTATGCTAGCGTCCAGTGAAACGGAGAAAATCTCTCCGCATCGTTGAGGAGCCGAGGAGTGACGCCGTGACCACCACCGCGCTCACCGTCCACACCGACATCGACGGCACCAGCCACCCGCGCGAGGCCGTCCTCGCCTGGGAGCTCGACCGCGCCCGCGCCGCCCTGCGCCTGCTCAAGCAGCGCCTCGGCGACGACCGGACGCGTGAACTGCTCACCCCCGACACCACCGCCGCCGACACCGCCCTGGCCGCCTGGGCCCACGCCTCCGGCGGCCGGTGGAGCACCGCCGTCACCGAGCTCACCGCCGCCGGCATCGACGCCGACCGCTTCCTCACCTGGTGGCAGGGCCGCCTGCACGCCCCCGACCGGGACGCCCTGCTCGCCGCCAACCCCGAGCACTACCTGGCCGACTCCACCGGCGAACGGGTCGAGATCATCGAGACCCTCGGCACCGGCCCGGCCCGCTTCTTCCTGCGCTTCCACGACGACGTCCCGATCGCCGGGCCCGGCCACCAGGCCTTCCCGGTCCGCATCGGCGGCACCGGCACCCTCGCCGACGGCACCGAGGTGCTGCGGGTGATGCACGAGTTCGCCGACACCCCGGACGGCCTGCGGATCCGCCTCACCGTCCAGTTCCCCGAGGCCGCCTCCGCCCTCCTCGGCACCGGCCACCAGTGGCACTTCGCCTGCGAGTTCGCCAACTGGCTGGAGGCCGCCGCCCGCGCCGCCTGACGCCCCCGCGCCGTTCGGCCCCGACGTTCTCCCCCCGACGTTCGCCCTTCCAGGAGGGGCGAACGTCGCCTACTGCGGCCCCCGCACGTCCTCCCGCCCCCGCAGCGCCCGCTCCAGGTCCTTCAGCGCCTGCCCCAGCAGCCGCGTCCCCGCCCGCACCACGTCCCGCTGCACCCCCGCCGGCGCCTGCGCCAGCCGTTCCTCCAGCCGCGCCTGCGCCTCCCGCACGGCGCCGAACTCCACCGGCTGCCCGGTGAGCAGCGCCGCCCCCGCGAGCGCGGTGGCCAGCCGCAGCTCCTCCGCGTACTCCGCCGTCCCCGGCACCGGGTCGGCGTCGGCGGCCGGCAGGTGCGCCTCCAGCAGGACGGCGACCCGTCCGAGGTGCCCGACGGCCGCCCGGGCCCGGTCGACCTGGCGCCGGGACACCCCGGGCAGCCCGGAGGCGTGCCGGCCCGGTTCGGCGTCGGCGCGCTGCATGGCCTGGAGCAGTTCCGAGCGGGCCTCCCGGGAGTCCAGCAGCGCGGTCCGCACCGCCCGCCCGCGCGGCGCGGCCGGGTCCTCGTAGCAGGCGACCACCGCGGCCGCGTACCGCCCGGCGGCGGCGAGCCACTCGGCCAGCCGCTCCCCGAGCCGGGCGGTCTGCCAGGTCGGGAAGAGCGCGTACGTCACCAGCGCCACCGACCCGCCGAGCAGGGTGAGCCCGACCCGTTCGAAGGCCGTCGTGAGCGGGTTCCCGGCCTGGAGCCCGAGCAGGAACACCACGTACGTCGAGATCCCGACCGTCGTCAGCGCGTACCCGGTCCGGAACGCGAGGTACGACCCGCCGATGCACAGCACGGCCAGCGCGGCCAGCACCCACTCCCCGGGGTGGGTGAGCTGCACCACCAGCGTCGAGACGGCGACCCCGACGACCGTCCCGGCCAGCCGGGCGACACCCCGGCTGTAGGTCTGGGCGAAGTCCGGCCGCATCACCATCGCGGCGGTCATCGGCGCCCAGTAGCCGTGGTGGAACCCGACCAGCCGGGCCAGCAGGTAGGCGACGGTGACCACCCCGGCGAGCCGGACGGCGTGCTGGAAGATCGCCGAGCGCGGCCGCAGCTGCCGGCGCACCGTCCGCAGCGCGACCGGCAGCATCCGGAGGATCGACGGCTTGTGCAGCGCCCCGCCCGCGCCGATCACGGGCGTGGTGATGGTGTCCGCGTCGCCCCGCTCCAGCGTGTCCGCGGCCTTGCGCAGCAGCCCGCCCAGCCGGCGGGCCGACCGCCGGGCCGCCCCCTGCAACCGCGGCCCCTCGTCCGGCGGGACCAGGGTGAGCGTGGGCGCCGAGCGGGGCAGCCGGACGGGGTCGCCGGTGCGGACGGCCCGGGCCAGGGCGTCCATGACCTCGGCGGCGGCCGCCAGCACCTCACGGGCCCGGTCGCGTTCGGGCCCCTCCTCCGGGGCGCCCACCTTGGGATCGGCGAGCGCGGCCAGGGTGGGCCGGATGCGCTCGGCGAGGCCGCGCAGGCCGCGCAGTTCGGCCGGCCGGTGGCGGTCCTGCCAGGGCGTCAGGGCGGCGGCGTGCCGGGCCGTCATGAACGGCGCCGGGTCGACGTGCGCGGTCGGATCCTGCCTCAACCTGCGCGCGTAGTCGGCGAGTTCCGCGTAGGTGTCGGCGAGGGCGTCCCGCTGGGCACTCCAGCTCCCGATCGGCCAAAGGGTGATGACGACGGCTTGGACGACCCCGCCGAGGGCGGCGACCAGCCCGTGTCCGAGCGCGGCGGTCGCGCTGACCGGCAGTTGGACGACGATCAGCATCACCGAGACGGTGTTGGTCGCGACCACCCCGGCAGTCGGCCCGATCGCCCAGGCGAGCCCGGCTCCGAAGGCCCACACCGCGAGCAGCACCGGGAACAACCCGGGGACCCCGGCCGCCAGGTAGCCGAGGAAGGTGCTGATCCCGAGCCCGGCCCCGGCCGCGACGGCGAGACTGGCCCGGGGCCGGAAGCTGCGCTGGAAGGTGGCCGTGCCGGCGATGAAGGCGCCCATCGCGGCCGAGGTGGCGAGCGCGACCCCGCCGAGCGCGAGGGTGGGGAAGAGCACCAAGGCCACCGCGACGGCCCCGCGCAGGGCCCGCTTGGGGTCGGTGAGCGCCCGGTCGAGGGTGAGTCCGGTCCGCGCGGTGTCACGAAGGGCGGCGAACCAGGACATACGGGTCAGCCTAGGGCACGCCCTCCGTGACCGGCGCTCGTGACCGCCGGATCCGCCGCAGCCGCGCCGCCACCCAGAGCAGCGCGCCGGTCGGCAGGAACACCGCGTCCGCCGCGATCATCGCGAGCGAGAACACCGGCAGCCCGAGCAGCAGCGCGATCCCCAGGTGCTCGGCCAGCAGCACCGCCAGCAGCACGTTCTTGACCCGCCGGTTGAGCAGCGTGAACGGGAACGCGACCTGCACGACCACCGTGCCGTACGAGATCAGGAAGACCGGCAGCAGCGCCGAGCCGACCAGCCCGGACAACCACGGCCAGGGCGTGAAGTAGTCCAGGTGCAGCGGGTAGTACAGCGCGGTGCCGTCCTGCCAGCGCGAGCCCTGCACCTTGTACCAGCCGGCCGTCGCGTAGATCAGCACCACCTCGACGGCGATCACCAGCATCGCGCAGTTGTGCACCATGTTCGCCAGCGCGTCGAGCACCGCGCGCGGTTCGCCGTCCGGCCGCAGCCGCCCCAGCGTCCACCAGAGCCCGGCCACCGCCCAGAGCCCCCAGAACAACGGCGCCCAGCCCGCGTACGGGAAGGTCCGGACCGTCCAGGTGAGGCTCTCACCGGAGAAGCCGCCGACCTGGCAGGCCGCCAGGACGGCGCCGAGCAGCACCCAGAGCACCACCCCGGCCCGCCCCGGCCGGGACCGCCGGGCGTCCAGCGACCACACCTCGGCGCAGCGGGTGAAGACCAGGTAGACCGCCATCAGGTGGACGACGTTGTCGCCGCCGTCGCCGAGGAAGACGTTGCGGTTCTGCAGCGACAGCACGGTGACCAGGAACAGCACCGTGCTCGCCCTGGTCCGCCAGCCCAGCACCACCGCGACGGCGGCCAGCACCGCCAGGTGGTAGACCAGCTCGAACCAGGGCCGCCCGCCGAACCACGGCAGCACCGTGAACGCCCCGTTGTCGGTCAGCAGCCGCTCGGCCAGGTCCATCGACCAGGGCGACCGGTCCCCGTACAGCACCCGCCGGTTGGGCCACTCGCGCAGCAGGTAGGCGAGCCAGACCAGCCCGAAGCCGATCCGCACCACGGCGGCCTGGTGGCGGCCCAGCGCACGCCCGGTGAAGGCCGCCATCGCCCGGGCGGCCAGGTCGGCCGGGCCGGGCCCGCGCGGCGCCGGGTCGGGCCGGGGCCCGGGGGCCGAGCCGGCGGCGGGCGGTTGCCCGGCCTGGCGCGGGATGCCCTCCGACCACCGCGGCTCGGCCGCCGGCGAGAGCTCGGGCGACACCTCCGGCGAGAGCTCGGACGCCACGTCGGACGACACCTCCGGCGACACCTCGCTCACCCGAGCTCCCGGTAGTCCTCGTCGTCCACCGGCCACCAGGGCAGCTCCCGCACCTTCGGCGCCGGTGGCGCGGCCTCGCCGCTCCAGGACGGCGGCGGGACGGTCACCGCGGTGGCCCGGAACTCGACCTCCAGGATCCGCTCGCCGTCCACCTCCCGGCCGATCCGTTGCAGGGCGATCCGCTTGAGGTACTGCTCGGCGAGCCTGCCGCGGGTGTTGGTCAGCGCCTCGTCCTGCGGGTTGTGCGAGCCGTCGTAGAAGTCCCAGGCCCGGCGCAGCACGTTCTGGTCGACGTGGCTGGGGGCGGGGTTGTGCCGGATCGCGGCGACGTCCTGCGCGGTCAGCCCGGTCCAGTCGCGGGTGCGGGTGGTGCCGTCGGCGGCGGCGGTGCGCACCCGGGCGTCCAGGCTGACGTTCTGCTGCAGCGGATTCGGCGCGAACAGCCGCCAGTTCTGCTCGAACTCCGGGTACACCAGGCCGTCGACCTCGTCCCGGTACTGCCGGGACAGCGAGTTGGCCGGCGCGACGTGCAGGAACACCGCCGCGAGGAAGAGCCCGGTGCCGACCACCAGCACCGCCGCGGTCAGGCCGAGCACGAGCTGCGCGGGCGTCGACCAGACCCGTCCGGCGGCCGGGCGGTCCGTCGTCTCCGTCATGGCCTCCCCGGCCCGGTCGGCGCGCCGCCCGGGTCCCGTCCCGGCGCGGTCGCGCGCCCATCCTGCCCTACCGGGCGAACACGACGGTGCCGGACGGGGCCACCGGGCCACCGGCCTACAGGCCTACAGGACGAAGGCGTCCTGGTCGGTGCTGCTGACCATCGGACGGCCCGCGCCCTCCCAGGCGTACATGCCGCCGTCCACGTTCACCGCGTCCCGGCCCTGCTGCACCAGGTACTGGACGACCTGCGCGGAGCGGCCGCCGACCCGGCAGAGCACGTACAGCTTCCCGTCCGGCAGCTCTCCGATCCGGGCGATCACCTCGCCGAGCGGGATGTGCAGCGCGCCGTCCACGTGGCCGGCGTCCCACTCGTCCTGCTCGCGCACGTCCAGCAGGGCTGCGTCGGCGGGCACTGCGGCGGCGGTGGTGGAAGGGATCTGCGCGAACATCGTGTGGCTCTCCTGGGGCTGGGTCGGGTCGGTGCCATTGTCGCCCACGGGCCGCCGGTGGCCGTCGCCCGCCGCGGCCGGGGCGCCGAGCAGCCGCTCCAGTTCGGCCTGCTGGGCGGCGGCCTTGGCGAGCAGTTCCTCGGCGAGCTGCTCCAGCAGCCGGTCCGGGTCCTGCGGGGCCAGCGCGAGCAGCTGACCCATCGGGGTCTGTTCCAGCCGGACCTGCTCGGTGGCGGTCTCGGTGATCTTGCCGGTCAGCCACTCCAGCCGACGGCGCAGCCACTCCAGCCGGTCGGGGGAGTCGGTGCCGGGCGCGGCCTCCGGCGCGGTGGACCACTCGGCGGACAGGCCCTCCAGCGCGGCGGCGTCGCCGACCGCGTAGGCCTCGTTCACCCGGGCCAGGAACGCGGCCCGGCGCTGCTGCTCGGCCGGGTCGGTGCTGAGGTCGGGGTGGGCCCGGCGGACCAGCTCGCGGTAGATCCGCTGGGCGTCCCGCCCGGGGCGCACCCGGGCCGGCGCGGCGGGCGGCGGCGGGGCCGCCTCCTGCTCCCGGACGGAGTCGAACAGCGCGTCGAGGTCGGGCAGTTCGTCGACCTGCCGGCGGGCCTCGGCGGCCCGGCGGAGGTCCTCGGGGTGCCCGGTCCTGGCCGCGACCGCCTCGGCGACCAGCGCCTCCAGCTCGTCCAGCCGGGCGTAGAGCGGGCCCAGCAGCTGATGGTGGATCAGCGCGAAGTTGTCGATCTCGACCCGCAGCGTCTGCACGTCGACGTCCATGCTGAGCCAGGCGAGTTCGGCGGCGGCGACCCGCTCCTCCAGCTCCTGCTGCTGCGGGTCCGTCCAGCGGACGGGGCTCTGCGCGGTCACTTCTCGCCTCTGTCTCGTCCGGCCGGCTGCGTCCATGCGGAGCCGCCTCGCGGGGTGGCCCGGCCTGCCACCCTACCCTCGCGCGCGAAGGCCCCGTCCGGGTGAACGGGGAGTGCGAACCGGCGCGCGCCGCACGACACGCAACCGATCCTGAGGAATCTCCCCGTTTCGCTATCACGCCCGGGCCGGTCCGTGCTTCGCTAGGGCGTGTCTGATGATTCGCGTCGGATCAGCACGCGGCGTCGGGCGCCCGGCGGACTCGTTCAGACACGCCCTCAAGCCCGGCACGATCCACAAGACACGCCCCGGGTTTCCGCACAGCGTGCCTTCCTCCGGAGAGACGGCCGCCTCCAGGCGTGGCGGCCAGGCGGGAGCAGACCGAATCCATGGTGGCCGAGTCCAACTCCACACCGCGTCCGGCGGGCGCCGAGGCCGTACCGGGTGACCACCCGACCGGCGTGGCCGCCCTGGTCCGGCTCGCCCTCGTCCTGGTCGACCGGACCGGACGGATCGCCCAGTGGAGCCGGGCCGCCGAGGAACTGTTCGGGCACCGCGCCGAGGTCGCCCACGACCGGCCGGCCAGCGGACTGCTGCCCGCCGTGGAACCGCTCGCCGCCCCCGGCCAGGCCGCCGGGTCCGTCGTGCGCCGCCGCTGCGACGCCCTGGACACCCTGGCCGCGCTGACCGCCGACGGGCGCCCCTGGGCCGGCCAGCTGGCCGTCATCGACCGCGAGGAGCACCTGCGCGACGTGCTCTGGTGGGCCTGGCCGCTGCCCGACCCGTTCGGCGGCCTGCTCGCCCTCGCCGCCGACGCCCGGCCGCTGCGCACCGCCGGCCCCCGGCTCGCACTCGGCGAGCGGCTGCTGCCGTTCGCCGCCGCCCCGCCCGCCCGGGGCGGCTTCCACCGGCTGGGCGCGGCCCTGACCCCGCCCGGCCGGCTGCGCGCCGGTCTGCTGTCGGCCGACCGGCTGGCCGGGCTGCTGCCGGCCGGTTCGGCCGACCGCCGGGCGCTGCTGCTCGACGTGCTGGACCAGGCCGGTCTGCCCGCTCTGCGGCTGGACCCGGCCACCGTGCTGCCGGTCCTGCCCGCCGACCCGCAGGCCGCCGCCGCGCACGCCGCCGCCGGACTCGGCCGCCGCTACCCGACCGCCCAGCAGCGCGCCGCCCGGGTCGGCCCGCCGCCGCAGCCCGAGCAGTCCGCGCCCCCGGCCCGGACGGTCCGGGGGCGGCCGACCGGCCCGCTGCCGGCCCAGCGCGAGACCGCCGAGCGGTCCGCGGCCGCCCAGCCGTCCGGCGCCGCCGGCGCCCCGGCGGGCGTCCCACCGACCGCCCCGGCCCCGGCGGTCCCGTCCCCGACCACCCCGTCCCCGACCGGAGGAGGAGCCGCCATCGAGCCGGCCGCCGCCGAACCGTCCGCCCACGGCCGTCCACCCCGCCGCACCGGCCGGGCCCCTTCCGCCCCCGCCGGCGCCGAGGGCGCCCAGTCCGGTCGGCTGAGCCCGTTCCTGACCAACGGGCAGGCCGGCGAGCAGCTGGCGCTGCTGAACGAGGTCGGCGGCAAGGTCGGCACCACCCTGGACCTCGGCTTCACCGCGCACGAGCTCTGCCAGGTGCTGGTCCCCCGGGTCGCCGACTTCGCCTGCGTGGACCTGGTGGACGGGCTGATCTCCGAATCCGAGCTGCCGGCCGCCCGCCCGGACGACGACACCATGCTCCGCCGGGTCGCCCTGGTCTACAACGAGACCGGCGGCGCCTGGGACCACGTGCTGTCCGAGGGCTCGCTGGTCAGCATGCCGCGCCGCACCCCGCCGGGGATGGCCCTGCAGCTGAACCAGCCGGTCCTGGTCCCGGTGATCAGCGCGGACGTCGCGGTCGACTACGCGATCGCGCTCGGCGGGGCCCGGCTGGCCCCGGTGGTCTCCGGCCGCTCGATGCTGGTGGTGCCGCTGTCCGCCCGGGGCACCGTGCTGGGCATCCTCAAGCTGCTCCGGCTGCCGGACCGCGCCCCCTTCGACGAGAGCGACGCCGCCACGCTCAAGGAGCTGGCCGTCCGCGCCGCGCTCTCCCTGGACAACGCCCGGCTGCACCGCGCCGAGGCCAGGGTGGCCACCACCCTCCAGCGCTCGATGATCCCGACCCGCCCGCCGCAGATCCCCGGCGTCCAGATCGCGCACCGCTACCTGCCGGGCGACCCGAAGGCCGAGGTCGGCGGCGACTGGTTCGACGCGATCCAGCTGCCCGGCAGCCGGGTCGCCCTGGTGGTCGGCGACGTGATGGGCCACGGCCTGCACTCGGCGGCCGCGATGGGCCGCTTCCGGACGGCCATGCAGACCCTCGCCGCGCTCGACCTGCCGCCCGGCCAGCTGCTGCGGCACCTGGACAACCTGGCCCACAAGCTCGGCGACGACCACCTCGCCACCTGCCTGTACGCGGTCTACGACCCGATCAACCGGACCTGCGAGCTGGCCAGCGCCGGCCACGTCCCGCCGGTGCTGGTGCACCCGGACGGCTCCGGCGAGCTGCTGGAGATCCCGGCCGGCGCGCCGATCGGGGTCGGCGGGGTGCCGTTCGTCGCCAAGACCATCGACGTCTCGGACGGCTCGATGCTGGTGCTGTGCACCGACGGCCTGGTCGAGGTCCGGGGCGGCGACATAGGAGCGGGCCTGGCCGCGCTCTGCGGCAATCTGATCGACCCGCTGCAGAGCCCCGAGCAGGCCTGCGACGTGGTGCTCAAGCGGCTGCACTCGGACGACCGGAAGGACGACGTCGCCCTGCTGGTGGCCCGCTTCGACGGGGTCGCCCCGTCCGAGGTGGCCACCTGGGACCTCAGGGTGGACCACCGCGAGGTGCGCCGGGCCCGCTCGCTGGTCCGCGAGCAGCTGGCCGGCTGGCACCTGGAGGCGCTCAGCGACATCACCGAGCTGCTGGTCAGCGAGCTGGTCACGAACGCCGTCCGGGTGGCCCGGGACCGCGTCCAGCTCCAGCTGATCCGGGTGGACAAGCTGCTGGTGGAGGTCAGCGACGACAACCACAACCTGCCGTCGCTGGAACCGGCCGAGCAGTTGGGCGAGACCGGCCGCGGTCTCACCCTGGTGACCAAGCTCGCCGAACGCTGGGGCACCGCCCGCAAGGCGGTCGGCAAGGTGGTCTGGTTCGAACTCCCCCTGCCGCACGTCTGACGGCCGGCTGCCCGACGGCCGTCAGACGGTGTGTGGATCAGGGGACGAGCGCGCCCGCCGGGCGCCGCCGGGCCTCCACCGCGACCTCCCGCGACGCGGCCGCGGCCACCGAGGTGGCGGCCCCGACCCCGGCCAGAACCCGCGGCCAGAAGTCCCCGAACACCTCGACCGAGACGGCGAGCAGCAGCGCGGTGGTCACCGCGACCACGTGCTCCAGCCCGGCGAGGTTCGGCAGCACGACCGCCTCGCCGACCATCATGACCACCACCAGGCCGGCGGTGAACCAGGCCCGGCAGCGGAACGCGATGCAGATCGCCAGCGCCACCACCGCGGCCGACGGCCCGGTGTCCCGCACGTAGGCGACCCACTTCGGGAAGCCGAACAGGTGGCCCGGGCCGAGCGCCACGCCGATCCGGGCGAACAGCGTGCCCGCCAGGGTGCAGGTGTAGGCCACCACCAGGGTCATCCGCCGGCCGAGCACGATCTCGGCGACGCCGAAGACCACGAACACCTGGGCCAGCGCGCCCCAGACCGGCAGGTCCAGCGCCGGCACGTACAGCGAGAGCGGGGTCCGCAGCAGCGAGACGTCCAGCGGCAGCGCCGCCTTCACCACCCCGATGCGGTTGACGAAGTGCTCACCGCCCGGCAGGTGCTGGGTGATGCTGAACAGGAGGATCAGAAACGTCGCCGCCGTGGCCATCGGAACGGCGGCGAACTTCTTGCGCACCACCGCGTCCCGCACCGTCGCGTACAACGTCCCCCACTCGGCGACAGCGGCCGATCTGGCCAGTGCCAGCGACCCCTCCCGCACGCCCCCCGCGTGGGTCCTGTCCATCACAACCGTTACTCCCGAATCCCCGAACTTTCTGAGCTACTCCCACATTAGAAGCCTCTTAACAAATCCACATCGGCATAGATGCGGATCAGGGTCATCCTCTGGGGGGAGGAATATCCCTGACGTCACCCCCTATCCGACCGCCCGGTCCCCTCCGCCCCCCGGCGGAGGGCTACCCCTTCCCGTCCCGCGCCGCGACCGGGAGCCGGGGCGCCACCACGGCGGCCCCGGAGTGCCGGCGGCGGAACAGGGCGGGCAGGCTCGGCGCGACGATGAAGCCTTCGGCCCGCGCGCTGGCGATGCCGATCCGCGGGATCTCGCTGCTCTTCTCGAACAGCAGGTAGCGGGGCTCCCAGATCGGCCGGTACTTGGCGTTCGCGCGGTACAGCGACTCGATCTGCCACCAGCGCGAGAAGAAGCCCAGGACGGAACGCCACAACCGCAGCACCGGGCCGGCCCCGAGCCGCGAACCGCGCTCGAAGACCGAGCGGAACATCGCGAAGTTCAGCGACACCCGCTTCAGCCCGACCTCCTCGGCACGCTGCAGCAGCTCGATGACCATGAACTCCATCAGGCCGTTCTCGGTGTCCCGGGCCCGGCGCATCAGGTCCAGCGAGAGCCCGTCCGGGCCCCACGGGACGAAGCTCAGCAGTGCCTTGAGCTCACCGTCGCCGTCGTGGCACTCCAGCATCACGCAGCGGCCGTCGCCCGGGTCGCCGAGCCGGCCGAGCGCCATCGAGAAGCCGCGCTCGGTCGCCCCGTCGCGCCACTGGTCGGCCTTGGCCACCAGTTCGGCCATCTCGCACTCGGGGATGTCCTCGTGCCGGCGGATCCGCACCGTGTACCCGGCCCGCTTGACCCGGTTGTACGCCTGGCGGACCACCCGCATCGCCCGGCCGTCCAGCGAGAACTCGTCCAGCTCGACGATCGCCTCGTCGCCCAGCTCCAGCGCGTCCAGCCCGTGCCGGGCGTAGATCACGCCGGCCTCCTCGGAGGCGCCCATCACGGCCGGCGCCCAGGCGTGCTCGCGGGCCTCGGCCAGCCAGGAGTCGATCGCGCCCGGCCAGGCCTCCGGGTCGCCGATCGGGTCGCCCGAGGCCAGCGAGACCCCGCCGATCACCCGGTAGGTCACCGCCGCCTTGCCGCTGGGGGAGAAGATCACCGCCTTGTCCCGGCGCAGCGCGAAGTAGCCGAGCGAGTCCCGCTCACCCTGCTTGTCCAGCAGCGAGCGCAGCTTCGCCTCGTCCTCGGGGTTCAGCAGCTCCTTGCCGCGCGGGCTGCGGAAGGCCACGTAGAGCACCAGCAGGAAGAGCACCGCGCCCATCGCGTTGATCGCCGCGTTGACCCAGGTCGGCGAGGAGATCACCGAGCGCAGGTGCTCCGAGGGGTTGATCGTGATCATCCGGCCGACGGAGTAGCGGAAGAGGTCCCAGAAGCCCGCGCCGCCGAGCCCGTTGGTCGCCCAGACCAGCAGCGCGCCGACGACCCCGCCGAACAGCAGCCCGCCGACGAAGGTGGCCGCCGCGGTCTTCGGGTTGGAGCGGTCGCCCTTGGACGTGAAGTCCTTCCGCCCGATGACCAGCGCCAGGACGAACAGGCAGGTCAGCACGGTGGAGATGTAGTTGAGCGGGTGGTCCTTGAACCGCTCGCCGGGCATCACCATGGCCAGCAGGTACAGCACCGCGAACATGCTGGCCAGGGCCGCGTTGAAGATCCAGGCGGCCCGCTTGCGCCGCCGCATCGCGATGGCCAGGAAGACCGCCAGCACCGCGCTGGCCAGACCCGAGGTCATCAGGTACGGGGTGAAGTACTCACCCTCGTTGTGCTCGTTGACCTGGTTCCCCCACGGCACCAGCAGCACCGTCGCCACGTTCAGCAGCGCCAGCAGCCGGAGGTACCACACGGAGACGGCGGCGGCCCGCGGGCGCCAGCGGTCGAGCACGCCGACGGGCCGGGGCCCGGTGGACGTGGCGGAAGGCTCCGACTTCACAGTGGACGACACAGCTCAATTCCAAACGATCAGATGGTGGGGCGCATCCGCACACGGCCCGGCGACGGGTGCCCGCAGGGGGCCCGACGGACTGACCGGCGGCCCTCACCTCGACCGGGCGCCCACTGAATGGAGCAGGCCGACAAAGGGCAGCCAACTCCATGGTTCCCCACCCGGCCTGAGAATTGCGTGAACCGGGTAGCGGATTCCGACCCCCGCCATGTGGCGGGGGTGAGGACCGCCATCCGTTCGGCGCCCCACCCCGGCTACCCCTACCCTCGAAACGACCCGCGCGGACCGCCCGACCCCGGCCGCCAGAACCGAGGAGGCACCATCACCGACACCCGCGTGCTGATCGTGGACGACGAGATCCTGGTCCGCTCCGGCCTGGGCCTCATCGTCGGCTCCGCCCCCGACCTGGACGTCGTCGGCGACTGCTCCGGCGGCCAGGCCGAGGAGCACGTCCAGCGCCTGCGCCCGCACGTGGTGCTCCTCGACATCCGGATGCCGGACCTCGACGGCATCTCGGTGCTGCGCCGGCTGCGCGCCCTGCCGGACCCTCCCGCCGTGGCGATGCTCACCACCTTCGACAGCGACGAGTACATCGGCACCGCGCTGCGGGCCGGCGCCGCCGGCTTCCTGCTCAAGGACACCGCCCCCGAGCAGCTGGTCCACGCCGTCCGGGTGCTCGCGGCCGGCGGCAACATCCTGTCCCCGACCGTGACCCGCACCGTGATCGGCGGCTACGTGGACGGCGGCGGCCCGGACGCCGAGGCCACCTCGCTCGCCCGCACCCTCACCGGCCGAGAGCTCGACGTGCTGGCCCTGCTCGGCGAGGGACTGTCCAACGCCGAGATCGCCGACCGGCTCTTCCTCGGCACCGGCACCGTCAAGGACCACATCAGCGCGATCCTCGGCAAGCTCGGCGCGGCCAACCGGGTCCAGGCGGCGGTGCTCGCCCACCGGGCCGGGCTGGTCCGGCCGAAACCCGGCGACGGGGCATGACGGCCACCGAACAGCTGCCGTCCAGACGGCTCCCGGCCTGGTGCACCGCCCCCTGGCTGATGCTGCTGCTGCCCGCCCTCTACTCCCTCCTGGACGCCGCCCTGGTGGCCCGGAACTCCCCGTGGTGGCAGATCGCGCTCTCCACGCTGGCCGCCGTCGCCCTGCTCTGGCGCCGCCGCTTCCCGGTGGCGGCGCTGCTGCTCACCATGCCCGGCAGCTACGTCGACGACATCTGGCTGGCCCCGATCACCGCCGTCTACACGGTGGCCGCCGAGCGCCCCCGCCCGCGGATCGTCATCCCCTGCGCGACCCTGTTCACGCTGGTCGAGTTCTTCCACTGGCCGCTGTCCGAGCAGACCCTCGAACTCAGCCGGGACACCGCGCTCTACGCCATCCAGTCGGTGATGCTGGCCGCCGGCCCGGCCGCCACCGGGCTGCTCGCCCGCACCCGGCGGGAGCTGGCCGCCCGGCTCGACGAGCTCACCCGCGGCCAGGAGCGGGAGAGCCGGCTGCTCGCCGAACGGGTGCTGATCAGCGAGCGCGGCCGGCTCGCCCGGGAGATGCACGACGTGGTCTCGCACCAGGTCAGCCTGATCAGCATCCAGGCCGGCGCGCTCCAGGTGAGCACCGGCGACCCGGCCGCCGCGACCACCGCCCGCACCATCCGCGAACTGGCCGTCCGCACCCTCGACGAGCTGCGCCAGATGGTCGGGGTGCTGCGCAGCACCGCGAGCCCGCGCCCGGACGCCCCGCTCGCCCCGCAGCCCCGGCTGGCCGACCTGCCCCGGCTGATCGCGGAGAGCGGGCTGGCCGCCGACACCGAACTGAACCCCGGTGACCGCCCGTGGCCGGAGGCGGTCGAGCGGGCCGCCTACCGCACCGTCCAGGAGGCGCTCACCAACATCACCAAGTACGCCCCGGAGGCGGCGGTGCACGTGAAGGTCCGGGCGAAGGGGCGCCGGCTGCGGGTCGAGGTGCGCAACGACGCGCCCCCGGTCCACCCGGACGAGATCCTGCCGGGCGGCGGCCACGGCCTGGTCGGCCTGCGCGAGCGCGCGCAGTTGCTGGGCGGCTCGCTCAGCGCCGGCCCCACCCAGGACGGCGGCTTCGAGGTCCGCGCCGAGCTGCCCGCCACCCGTTCCTGACCGGGACAACGAGAAAGCCCCGCAGATCCGTAGATCTGCGGGGCTTCGCTGTGCGCGAGGGGGGAGTTGAACCCCCACGCCCTTTCGGGCACTGGAACCTGAATCCAGCGCGTCTGCCTATTCCGCCACCCGCGCATGGGTGTCGTCTTCGTTGCCGACCGATCTTCCGAACCGCTCGGTACCATGTGGTCTTCGCGTTCCCTTGGACCGGCCTCCCTGGTGGGCGGCCCTTCCGACGTGGAAAACAGTAGCACGACCCGGGGGGCCGCTCCGAATCCGTTCTCCGGCGGGACGAAGCGCATCCGAACGGATGCACGACGAACGGGCGAGCGAGTGACGGGAGCCCATCCGGGCGGGCACACCTGGCGTGCCGTACCCGGTATGCGTCACCCTGTGTGTCCGAGCCCACCCCCGGGCACCACGCTGTCCGGGAACCGTACGGAAGGGCCCGGCGTGGATACGATCAGTACGGAAGTACCGCAAGTAGGCACGACCGACTCCCGGCGGGATCCGGTCGGCAGGCAGGCGAACGAACCCTGGAAGGGGGTGTCCCATGGGAGTGCTGAAGAAGTTCGAACAGCGGCTTGAGGGTCTCGTCAACGGCACCTTCGCCAAGGTGTTCAAGTCCGAGGTCCAGCCCGTGGAGATCGCCGGTGCGCTGCAGCGCGAGTGCGACAACAACGCGAGCATCTGGAACCGCGACCGCACCGTCGTGCCGAACGACTTCATCGTCGAGCTGAGCCCGCACGACCACGAGCGGCTCAGCCCCTACTCCGGGCAGCTGGGCGCCGAGCTGGCCGGCATGGTCCGCGAGTACGCGGAGGCCCAGCGGTACAGCTTCATGGGCCCGCTCCAGGTGAACCTGGAGAAGGCCGACGACCTGGACACCGGCCTGTACCGGGTGCGCAGCCGCACCCTGGCGGCCGAGGAGCCCCAGCAGTACGCCCCGCAGCAGTCCGGCTACGACCGCCAGCCGGCCGCGCCGGCCCCCGGCGCACCGTGGCAGCAGACCGGCGCCGGCCAGTACGGCGCGCCCCCGCCGCCGGCCGCGCCCCCGGCGATGCCCCCGGGCCCGCCCGCGACGTCCGGCGGCAACGTCCGCGCCTTCCCCGGCGCCGGCCACGGCGCCTCGGTCCGCCGCTGGATCGAGGTGAACGGCGCCCGCCACCAGATCACCGGCGCGGCCTGCGTGCTCGGCCGCTCGACCGAGGCGGACGTGCGGATCGACGACCCCGGGGTCTCCCGCAAGCACGCCGAGATCCGCCCCGGCACCCCTTCGATGGTTCTCGACCTGGGATCCACCAACGGCATCGTGGTGGACGGACAGCACACCCAGCGCGCTACGCTCCGCGACGGCTCCCGCATCGTCGTGGGCTCCACCACCATCGTCTACCGACAGGTCGAAGGGTAGTGTCCGAGTTGTTCGCGCGCCTCGCTCACCGACAGGCGGGCCGGCCATGTCAGAACTGACCCTCACGGTCATGCGGCTGGGCTTCCTGGCCGTGCTGTGGCTGTTCGTCATCGTCGCGATCCAGGTGATCCGCAGCGACCTGTTCGGGACCAAGGTGAACCCCCGCTCCTCCCGTCGTGGCGCCAACGCCGCTCCGGGCGGCGCCGCCGCCGCTCCGGCCGCCGGGCGCGCCGCACAGGCCCCGGCCGCCGGCCCCGCGGCGGGCCAGACCCAGGGCGGCGGACGCCGTCGCGGCGCCCCGACCCAGCTCGTGGTGGTGCAGGGCTCGCTGGCCGGCACCACCGTGGCGCTCCAGGGCCAGACCATCACCCTGGGCCGCGCGCACGACTCCACCATCGTGCTGGACGACGACTACGCGTCCTCCCGGCATGCCAGGATCTATCCGGATCAGACTGGGCAGTGGACGGTCGAGGATCTAGGCTCCACCAACGGCACCTATCTGGACCGGCAGCGCCTGACCGCGCCCACCCCGCTCCAGCCGGGCATGCCGATCCGTATCGGCAGGACCGTCATCGAACTGCGGAAGTAGTAGCGCATGAGGGACAGCATCCCGTCCATGACCCAGAGGGGGGCACAGGTCGCATGACCCTGGTGCTGCGCTTCGCCGCCGGCTCCCACAAGGGACTGATCCGGGAGGGGAACGAGGACTCCGGCTACGCCGGGCCGCGGCTGCTGGCCGTGGCCGACGGCATGGGCGGCGCCGCGGCCGGCGAGGTCGCGTCCTCCGAGGTGCTCGGCTCGATCGTCCGACTGGACGAGGACGTGCCGGGCGCCGACCTGCTGACCCTGCTGGGCGACGCCGTCCAGGGTGCCAACGACCGGCTCCGGCAGATGGTCGAGGAGGACCCGCAGCTGGAGGGCATGGGCTGCACGCTGACCGCCATGCTCTGGACCGGCCAGCGGATGGGCATGGTGCACGTCGGCGACTCCCGCGCCTACCTGCTGCGCGACGGCTCGCTGGTGCAGATCACCCAGGACCACACCTGGGTGCAGCGCCTGGTCGACGAGGGCCGGATCACGCCGGAGGAGGCCGAGACCCACCCGCAGCGCTCGCTGCTGATGCGGGCGCTCGACGGCCGCGGCCAGGTCGAGCCCGACCTGTCGATCCGCGAGGTCCGCGCCGGCGACCGCTACCTGATCTGCTCCGACGGCCTCTCCGGCCCGGTCAGCCACCAGACCCTCCAGGACACCCTCGGCAGCTACTACTCGCCCGAGCAGACCGTGCAGGAGCTGATCCAGCTCGCGCTGCGCGGCGGCGGTCCGGACAACATCACCTGCATCGTGGCGGACGTCATCGACGTCGGTGCCACGGACACCACGAGCGGCCAGTACAACGACGTGCCGGTGGTGGTCGGCGCGGTCGCCGACACCCCGCCGTCCTCGGCCGCCGCGGACCGCTCGATCGCCGACACCCCGGCCGGCCGCGCCGCCGGCCTCGGCCGCGCCCCGCAGGGCGCCTTCGGCCCGGCCGAGGGCTACGACGCCGCCCAGGGCGGCTTCGGCCCCGCCGAGGGCTACGAGGGCGAGTACGGCTACGGCTCCGGCGAGCCCTCGGTGTACGGCGCCGAGGAGTTCGACGAGGAGCCGCCCGCGAAGCGCAAGCGCAAGGGCCTCACCGTCTCGGTGGCCGTCCTGGTCACCCTCGGTCTGCTCGGCGGTGCCGGGTTCTTCGGCTACCAGTGGACCCAGGACCAGTACTACGTCGGCAAGCAGGGCGACCACGTCGCGGTCTACCAGGGCATCAACCAGAACCTGGCCGGCCTGAGCCTGTCCTCGGTGCACACCGCGTACAAGGACGTCGAGCTCAAGTACCTGCCGCAGGACCAGGCCGAGCACCTCAACAAGACCATCGCGGCCGACAGCCTGGGCGCCGCCACCGCGACCGTCCAGGAGCTCGACGGCTGGGTCAAGCTCTGCAAGAAGGTCGCCGACGCCCGGACCGTCCCGGCCACCCAGGCGGCGCAGGCCACCCACGCCGCGTTCCTGGCCGTCACGCCCACCCCGGGGGAGAAGACCCGCCCCCCGGCGGCTCCCACCTCCCCGACCCCGGCCACCCCGACCCCGACCGCCCCGAGCACGTCCGCCCCGGCGCCGAACGCCGCCGCACCGAACACCGGCCCGTCGGGCGACCTGTCCGGGCTGACCGAGGAGGAGCGCAGCCGGGCCGACTCCTGCCCGAAGCAGTGACCTCCGTGATCCGACATAGGCCCGCCCCGAGCGGGGCAGCCGGCCGTCAGGGAGCGGTCACCACGTGAGCACCTACGACCTGAGCGACGACACCGGCCGGGCCGGCAGGCGCCGGACGGCCACCGACCGCGCCGCCACCCGGCGCCGGGCCAACACCACCATCTCCCTCCAGGGCGCGCCGAACCGGCGCAACACCGAGCTGGCCCTGCTGGCCTTCGCCGTCGTGCTGCCGATCCTCGCGTACGCCAACGTGGGGCTCGCGATGGACTCCACGCTGCCGAGCGGCATGGTCGGCTACGGACTCGGCATGGGCGCGCTGGCGCTGGTCGCGCACCTGCTGGTGCGCCGCTTCGCGCCGTACGCGGACCCGCTGATGCTGCCGATCGCCACCCTGCTGAACGGTCTCGGCGTGGTGATGATCTGGCGGCTCGACAAGGCCGGAAAGCTGCTGAGCGCCAACTTCCCGGCGGCCCGGAACCAGCTGATGTGGTCGGCCCTCGGGATCGGGCTGTTCATCGCCGTGATGGTGTTCCTGAAGGATCACCGGGTGCTCCAGCGCTACACCTACATCTCGATGGTGGCGGCGCTGGTCCTGCTCGCCGCGCCGGCCTTCTTCCCGGCCCGGGCGGAGGACTTCGGCGCCAAGATCTGGATCCGGATGGGCGGCTTCTCCATCCAGCCCGGCGAGTTCGCCAAGATCATCCTGACGGTGTTCTTCGCCGGCTACCTGATGGTCAAGCGCGACGCCCTCGCACTGGCCAGCCGCCGCTTCATGGGCCTGTACCTGCCGCGCGGGCGCGACCTCGGCCCGATCATCGTGATCTGGCTGCTCAGCCTGCTGATCCTGGTCTTCGAGAACGACCTCGGCACGTCCTTCCTGTTCTTCGGCCTGTTCGTGGTGATGCTCTACGTCGCCACCGAGCGGACCAGCTGGATCCTGTTCGGCCTGCTGATGTCGATCGGCGGCGCGGTCGCGGTCGCCATGACCACCAGCCACGTCAAGGTCCGCATCGACGCCTGGCTCGACCCGATGGCCGCCTTCGGAGCACACCCGCCCAAGGGCGCCACCGAGCAGATCGGCCAGTCGCTGATGGCGCTCGGCTCCGGCGGGGTGACCGGCTCGGGCCTCGGCCAGGGCCGCTCCTGGCTGATCAACTTCGCCGCGAAGAGCGACTTCATCCTGGGCTCGTTCGGCGAGGAGCTCGGGCTGACCGGCCTGATGGCGATCTTCCTGCTGTACGCCCTGCTGGTGCAGCGCGGCCTGCGCACCGCCCTCGCGGCCCGCGACCCGTTCGGCAAGCTGTTCGCCGTCGGGCTCTCGTCGGCGATGGCGCTGCAGGTCTTCGTCGTGGCCGGCGGGGTCACCGGGCTGATCCCGCTCACCGGTATGACCATGCCGTTCCTCGCCCAGGGCGGGTCGTCCGTGGTCGCCAACTGGGCGCTGGTCGCGATCCTGCTGAAGATCAGCGACAGCGCCCGCCGACCCGGGGTCGAAGCGACCCCGGCCACCGAGGGCCAGGGAGGACCCGCTCGATGAACAAGCCGATCCGCCGGGTCTCGATCTTCTGCCTCGTCCTGATCCTGGCCCTGATGGTGCGCACCAACTGGGTGCAGGGCGTCCAGGCCGATGCCTGGGCCACCAACAAGAACAACAAGCGCCAGCAGTACGACCGGTACGCGCACCCGCGCGGCAACATCATCGTCGGCGGCCAGCCGGTCACGAAGTCCGACTTCGTCAACGGCCTGCGCTACAAGTACAAGCGCTCCTGGGTCGACGGCCCGATGTACGCCCCGGTCACCGGCTACTCCTCCCAGGTCTTCGGCTCCAGCCAGTTGGAGAACCTGGAGGACGGCATCCTCTCCGGCACCGACGACCGGCTGTTCTTCCGCAACACCCTGGACATGCTGACCGGCGAGCAGCAGCGCGGCGGCGACGTCGTCACCACGATCAACGCGAAGGCCCAGAAGGCCGCCTGGGACGGCCTCGGGGACAAGAAGGGCGCCGCCGTCGCGATCGACCCGAAGACCGGCGCGATCCTGGCGCTGGTCTCCACCCCGTCCTACGACCCGGGCACCATCGCCGGCAGCGAGAGCGGCGACTCCAAGGCCTGGACGGACCTCAACGCCGACCCCAACAAGCCGATGCTCAACCGGGCGCTGAAGGAGACCTATCCGCCCGGCTCCACGTTCAAGCTGGTGACCGCTACCGCCGCGTTCGAGAACGGCCTGTACCAGAACATCGACGACCAGACCGCGACGCCGGACCCGTACACCCTGCCGGGCACCCAGACGGTGCTGAACAACGAGTCGCCGCTCGAGAAGTGCGGGAACGCCACGGTCAAGTCGGGGATGGACCAGTCCTGCAACACGGTCTACGCCAAGATGGGCGCGGACCTCGGCAAGGACAAGATGCGGGCGCAGGCCGAGAAGTTCGGCTTCAACAGCACCATCGACACCCCGGTCCGTTCCGAGAAGAGCATCTTCCCGAACAGCGCGAGCCTGGACGGCACCGCGCAGGACTCGATCGGCCAGCACGACACCCGCGCCACCCCGCTGCAGATGGCCATGGTGTCCGCCGCGATCGCCAACAACGGCAGCCTGATGCAGCCGTACCTGGTCGACCAGGAGCGCTCGGCCTCGCTGACCACCATCTCCAAGCACACCGAGAAGCAGTTCTCCCAGCCGATGAGCCCGGCCACCGCGCAGAAGATGCAGGACCTGATGGTCTCGGTGGTGGAGAACGGCACCGGCAAGAACGCCAAGATCCCCGGCCTCCAGGTCGGCGGCAAGACCGGTACCGCGCAGCACGGCGAGGACAACGCCGGGCTGCCGTTCGCCTGGTTCACCTCGTGGGCCAAGACCACCGACGGCCAGTCCGTCGCGGTCGCGGTCGTGGTCGAGGACGGCTCCAACAACCGCGACGGCATCAGCGGAGGCCGGCTGGCCGCCCCGATCGCCAAGGCGGTGATGCAGGCCGTCCTCGGCAAGTGAGGAGGAGGCCCGACCGTGAGTGGAAAGTCACGATCGACACCCCCGTCCGGATACCGGTCTGATATCGGCCGACGGCCGACTCCGGTCCGATGCGGTGCGACCGGTAGCGTATCCGCCAGCAGCGGGTGTGCCCGTTGCCGCCCGCGAGACGGCGCACGGCCCGGCCGGAGAACCGGTCGAGACCCGCTCGGCGTCACCCAGAGCGTGCGGGGACACCTACGTCACAACCTCGCCGGCAGGTGAGGGAGAGGGTCGGAACTATGGAAGAGCCTCGTCGCCTAGGCGGCAGGTACGAGCTCGGCGGCGTCCTCGGACGCGGCGGCATGGCCGAGGTGTACCTCGCCCATGACACCCGGCTCGGCCGTTCCGTCGCAGTGAAGACGCTCCGGGCCGACATGGCCCGGGATCCGTCGTTCCAGGCCCGCTTCCGCCGCGAGGCGCAGTCCGCGGCGTCCCTGAACCACCCCGCGATCGTCGCCGTGTACGACACCGGCGAGGACTACATCGACAACATCTCCATCCCGTACATCGTGATGGAGTACGTCGAGGGGTCCACCCTGCGCGAGCTGCTGCACTCCGGCCGACGGCTGCTGCCCGAGCGCGCGCTGGAGATGACCATCGGCATCCTGCAAGCGCTGGAGTACTCGCACCGCGCCGGCATCGTGCACCGCGACATCAAGCCGGCCAACGTGATGCTGACCCGGCAGGGCAACGTCAAGGTCATGGACTTCGGCATCGCCCGCGCGATGGGCGACGCCGGGATGACCATGACCCAGACCTCGGCCGTCATCGGCACCGCCCAGTACCTCTCCCCCGAGCAGGCCAAGGGCGAGCAGGTCGACGCCCGCTCCGACCTCTACTCCACCGGCTGCCTGCTCTACGAACTGCTGACCGTCCGCCCGCCGTTCGTCGGCGACTCCCCGGTCGCGGTGGCCTACCAGCACGTCCGGGAGGAGGCGCAGCCGCCGTCCGTCTTCGATCCCGAGGTCCGCCCCGAGATCGACGCGATCGTGCTGAAGGCGCTCGCCAAGGAGCGCGACTACCGCTACCAGAGCGCCGACGAGATGCGCGACGACATCGAGCGCTTCCTCGACGGCCTGCCGGTGGCCGCCGCCCAGCAGGCCGCCGCGTACGGCATGGGCGCCGGGTACGGCTACGACCAGAACGGCTACCCGCAGCAGCACGACCCGTACGGCCAGACCAACGTGCTGCCGCAGCAGCCCGGCGGCGGCCCGACCACCGTCCTGCCGCAGGCCGGCGCGCAGCCCGGCTACGGCCCGCAGGGCGGCTACCAGGACGACGGCTACGGCCAGGCCTACGCCGACGGCCCGGCGGGCGGCGGCCACGACGACGGCTACGGCCGGGACGGCGGTCGGCGCGGCGAGCAGCCGCCGAAGAAGAGCAACACCTCCTGGATCGTGCTGGCGGTCGCCGCCGTGCTGGTCCTGGTCGGCACCTTCTTCGTGGCCCAGGCCATGTTCAACGGCAACGGCGGCGGCACCACGGAGACCCCGAAGGTCGCCGTGCCGAACCTGGTCGGCAAGAGCCTCGCGGACGCCAAGACGGCCGCGGCCGCGGCCGGTCCCAAGCTCGTGGTGGCCGAGGGCGACAAGCTCGCCTGCCCGGACGCCAACGTCAAGAAGGACCAGGTCTGCACCCAGAACCCGGCCGTCGGCGGCCAGGTCGCGGAGAACAGCACCATCACGGTGCAGCTCTCCTCCGGCCCGGCCAAGGCCCCCCTGCCGAACGTGGTCGGCAAGACCAAGGACCAGGCGACCAAGGCGCTCGGCGACGCCGGCTTCACCAACGTCACCACCGAGTACAAGGACGACGACACCGCTCCGCAGGAGAACGTCACCGCCCAGGACCCGGCGGCGGGCACCGCCGGCGACCCGACCGCGCCGGTCAAGCTGACCGTCTCGCAGGGCAAGTCGAAGGTGACCGTGCCGAACGTGGGCGGCGCGCAGAAGGAGGTGGCGCAGGCCCAGCTGGAGGGCCTGGGCTTCCAGGTCGACGCCTCGAAGACGGTGCAGACCACCGACCAGAGCAAGGCGAACACCGTCGCCGCGCAGTCGGTCCAGCCCAACACCAAGGTCCCGGCCAACACGAAGATCACGCTGACGATCTTCAAGATGCAGGACAAGCCCCAGGTCCCGCCGCTGCAGAACGTCAAGCTGTCGGACGCCATCTCGCAGCTGAGCAAGGTCGGGCTGCTCTACACGGTGGTGTCCGGTCCGTCGGACCCGAACGCCATCGTCGTGAGCACCAACCCGGCCGCCGGAACCCAGCTGGACCCGAACACCCAGGTGATGCTCATCACGAAGCCGGCCGATCCACCCAAAGGGGGTGACCCCCTCTCCCCCTCACCCTCCAACACCAAAGGGGGGAACAACAACTAAGCCCTGGTTCCCCTGGATCTGAGGCTTGGTGGGAGTTGTCCGGCCGTACGCCCGAGGGCCCGTCGCAGCGGTTGCGACGGGCCCTCGGGCGTTCTCGGTGCCTGGCGTTCTCGGTGCCTGGCGTTCTCGGTGCCGGGCTACGGCGACCGGGCCGCGGGTTCCAGGCCGCAGCAGCCGGACCTCAGCAGCGGCCGACGGGCTCAGGGCTGACGCAGCTCCGGCGGCGGGGTGCGCTTGGCGTCCACGTCGTCCACCCGCACCAGGCTCCCCCAGACCGCCATCCGGTAGCGCGAGGTGTACACCGGCGTGCAGGTGGTCAGCGTGATGTACCGGCCGGGGCCGGTGTAGCCGGAGCCGACCGGGACGGGCGCGACGATGCCGGTGTCGTACTTGGACGTCTCCGGCAGGGTGCTGTCGACCCGGTAGACGTACCACTTGTCCTTGGTCTCGACGACGACCGCGGCGCCCTTGTGCACCGCGTCCAGGTCGTGGAACTTGGCGCCGTGGCCGTCCCGGTGGGCGGCCAGCGCGAAGTTGCCGGCCTGGTCCCAGGGCATCGCGGCGCGGTAGGGCTGCTCGTACACCCCCGCCACGCCCTCGGCCAGGGTGTCGCTGTCGGTGCCCATCCGGATCAGCACCTGGTAGTCCCGGCCCATCGCCGGGACGTGCAGGAAGCCGACCGCGTCCCCGGCCGCGAACGGCGCGGCGGGGGCGGACGTCCCGCCGGGGGCGGCCGAGGGGGTGCCGGTCGGGCTCGCGGCCCAGGTGTCGCGCAGCCGGTCGGAGGCCGCGGCCGCCGAGCGGTCGGCCTCGACGTTGGTCCACCACAGCGAGTAGGCCACGAACAGGCCGAGCACCAGTCCCAGGGTGATCAGCAGCTCGCCGAAGACGCCGAGCGCGGCCAGCGCCCGACTGCGGCCGCGCCGGGCGGGCGCGGGGCCGGCCTCGGGCGGCGGGAAGGCCTCCTCCCGCGGTTCGGCCGACTGCGCGGTCTCGTCCGTCATCTCCGGTGCTCCCCCTTCGTGCCGGGTGCCCGGGCGGTCACCCGCCCGTGATCGCGGCCGGCTTGCCCTGGCTGCGCGGCCGTTCCTCGGTCATCTTGCCAAAGACGATGAGGCGGAACTTGGAGGTGAACTCCGGGGTGCAGGTGGTCAGCGTGATGTACCGGCCGGCGCCCGCGTAACCGGCGCCGTTGGGGACGGGCTTGATCACGCTCACGTTGTTGGGAGAGGTCTCCGGGATGCTGCTGGTGACCTCGTACGTGTAGTACGAGGTGGCGGTCTCCACCACGATCTTGTCGCCCTTGCCGAGCTGGTTGATGTACCGGAACGGCTCGCCGTGGGTGTTGCGGTGCGCGGCCAGCGCGAAGTTGCCCGCCTTGTCGGCCGGCATCCCGGTGCCGGTGTAGTGGCCGACCAGGCCCTTGTCGAGCACCGCCGGCTTGGAGGTGCCCTCGGCGATCGGGAACTTCAGCCCCAGCTTGGGCAGGTAGATGATGGCGAAGCCCTTGCCGGGCTCGAACGACTCCGGCTTGGCCGGGTCCGGAGCCGGCTGCCCGGGCTTCGGCGGCGCCAGGGCGGCGTCGAACTGCTGCTCCAGCCGGTTGCGGGCGCCGTCGGCGGCCGCGTCGGCCTGCACGTTGGTCCACCAGAGCTGGTACGAGACGAAGAGCAGCATCACCACGCCGAGCGTGATGCACAGCTCCCCGACGAGCCGCGCGGCCACCACGACCGCGGACTCCTTGGGCCGCGCCTTCGCCCCGGCGCCCCGGCCGTTCGCCCGGCGCCGACCGACGCCCGCGCGCACGGAGGTCCGGCCCTGGGCGGCCCTGCGGCGCTCGGCCCGGCCGCCGGTGGGCGGGGCCGGCTCCGCGGCCGGCCCGCCGATGTCGAGGGGCAGGCGCAGCTGGAGCGTCTGGTCGGGCAGCCAGGGGTACTCGGGGCCGGACGCGGCGGGCTGCTCGGCCTGCTCGTACACGCCCCAGGCGTCCTCTGCGGCGCCCTGTCCGGGCTGAGCCGGGTACGGCTGCTGGTACGCCGCCGCGTCACCGTGGTGCTGCCCGTCGCCGTACCGGCCGTCCCCGTACGGGCCGCCGCCGTACTGCGCGCCGCCGTACGGCCGTCCGTCGCCCGGGCCCGCCTCCGGCTGGTAACGCCCCTCCGGACGCAGCGCGGTCACGCCGCTCAGCCCCGGCCGATCACCGGGGCGAGCCCGGCCGACCGGTCCACGGCCTGCGGGTAGCCGCACTCCGCCAGCCAGTTGGCGAGCATCCGGTGCCCGCCCTCGGTGAGCACCGACTCGGGGTGGAACTGCACGCCCTCGACGGGCAGTTCGCGGTGCCGCAGGCCCATGATCACGCCGCTGTCGGTGCGCGCGGTGACCACCAGTTCGTCCGGCACGGTGGCCGGCTCGACCGCCAGCGAGTGGTACCGGGTGGCGGTCAGCGGCGAGGGCAGTCCCTCGAACACCCCGCCGTCCTCGTGCTCGACCGGCGAGGTCTTGCCGTGCAGCAGTTCCGGTGCCCGGTCGACCACCGCGCCGTACGCGACCGCGATCGACTGCAGGCCCAGGCAGACGCCGAACACCGGCAGCCCGATCCCCGCGCAGTGGTGCACCATCCCGATGCAGACCCCGGCCTCCTCCGGCGCCCCGGGCCCGGGGGAGAGCAGCACCCCGTCGAAACCCTGGTCGTCCTCGCCGCCGGACCGGCGGACGGCGTGCTCGACGGTCACCTCGTCGTTGCGCACCACCTCGCAGGTGGCACCGAGCTGGTACAGGTACTGGACCAGGTTGAAGACGAAGCTGTCGTAGTTGTCCACGACCAGGATGCGGGGCGCGGTCGGCTGGGTGGTCATTCTCGCGTGGTCTCCGTGGGATGCGGGGCGGGGTCGGCAGGGTGGAGGAGCAGGGCCGCCGGTTCAGCCGGCCGCGGCGCCTTCGCCGCCGTCCACTGTGACGTCACCGAAGGGGAGCAACGGTTCCGCCCACGGGAAGACGTAGGTGAAGAGGAGATAGACGATCCCCACGATGAGGAGCAGCGAGATGACGGCGCGGACCAGGGTGTTTCCCGGGAGGTGACGCCAGATCCAGCCGTACATGGTGCTCCCTCGACGTAGCGGACTGGGGTCAAGAGTAGACCCGGGATCAACGACCGCGGGGCCGGTCCGCTACTGCTGCCCGCCCGCCGACCGCAGCTCGGTGGTGCCGGAGTATCCGGGGAGGGTCAGATCACCGCTCTCCTGGACCTTCCAGCCGAGCCCGTACGCCTGGACGTACTGGAGGTAGTTGCGGATCGTCTGGTCGCCGTCGACAGCGGCCTTCAGCGCATCGGTGCGGCCGACCGCCCGGACCACGTACGGCGGCGAGTAGACCCGGCCCTGGAGCAGCAGGGTGTTGCCGACGCAGCGGACGGCGCTGGTGGAGATCAGCCGCTGGTCCATCACCTGCACGCCCTCGGCGCCGCCCCGCCACAGCGCGTTGACCACGGCCTGGATGTCCTGCTGGTGGATGACCAGGTCGTTGACGCCGGGCTCGGGGACGCCCGGGATGCGGGCGGTGGCGTTCGGCGGGGCGTCGTTGAGGGTGACGGTCAGGCCGCCGCCCTGCAGCGGCTCCAGGGCCGCGCCGAGCCGCAGGCCGTCCAGCCGGGCGGCGTCGGCGGGGTTCCCGCCCTGCTGCCCGGTGAGCTCCTGCGCGCGGGCCTGGAGGTCGGCCAGCTGGGCCTGGGCCTGCTGGTTCTGCGAGCTGCGCTGGCGTATCACGTCGCCGAGGCTGAGCAGCGAGTTGTCCGTCCGCAGGTCGGTGCCGCGGGCGGTCTGCGCGCTGATGTAGAAGAGCAGTCCGGCGAGCGCGAAGACCGCACAGGTCAGGGCACGCCCGACAATTCGGGTGCCGGAGCGGCGGGTACTGGTCGGCCGAGGGGGAATCGACAAATTAGGCACCGTACCCTTATCTCCTTAAGACCCACCGAGCCACTACGCTAACGGACGCCGGTGGCGCGTGCGGGAACGGTCCCGTGCGTTCCGCACCGCCCGTCACCGGCCGACCGACCCCCGCTGCACCTCTGCGCGGTCTCACAGCGCATCGACAGGAGAGCTCCTCGTGCCGAAGTCTCGACTCCGCAAGAAGTCCGACTACACCCCGCCGACCACGGCCGCGGTGAAGATCAGTTCGGGCCGCAGTTGGGTCGCACCGCTGATGCTGGCACTGTTCCTGATCGGCCTGGTCTGGATCGTCACCTATTACGTGACCAGCGGCAGCTACCCGGTCGAGAGCTGGCGGAACTGGAACATCCTGGTCGGTTTCGGCTTCATCGCCGCGGGGTTCGGCGTCTCCACCCAGTGGAAGTGACCTCCCGCTCCTCCTGAGGCTCCGGTCGAGCCACCTCCGCCGTTTCGGACCGCTGGTGCCGGGCGGCGGTCAGGCATGCCCGGACACGGGCGGGAAACCGGTCGGTTATCCCCATCATCAGACTCTCCTGCTTATCCACATGGTTATCCACACTGGGGAAAAGTCCCCCCAGCCTGTGGATAACTTTTCGACCGCGGGCTTTCCACAGCTGTGCACAACTTCCCGCGAATGGGAAAACCGCACAGCAGGACACGCGTAGAACAGCAGTCCACACCCCGGGCGGCACACAGCCTGTGCACAACCCCGCACCCGCTGTGGACAAACACCCGCGGCGTTACGCGCCGTAGCGGGCCATCCCGATCATCAGCATCGCCGCCACCACGGCCAGCGACCCCGTCAGCGCCAGCCCCTGGACCAGGCCGCGGCGCTCGCGCGGGGCGTACATCAGACCGGCCGCCGTCAGCGCGCCCACCACCAGGCCGCCGATGTGCGCCCGCCAGTCGATGTCCGTGCGCGAGAAGGTGACGACCAGGTTGAAGACCAGGAACGCCATCACCGGGGCGAGCGGGCCCCGGTTCCGCAGTTGCATCACCACCGTGGCACCGATCAGCCCGAAGATCGCGCCCGAGGCCCCGACCGACCGCAGCGAGTTGCCGTCGATCAGGAAGGCCAGGGTGCTGCCCCCCAGGCCGGAGAGCAGGTAGAGGGCCAGGAAGCGCAGCCGGCCGAGCGCCTCCTCCAGCGTGGGGCCCAGCCAGTACAGGACCAGCATGTTCATCCCGATGTGCCACCACTGCAGGTGCAGGAACACCGAGGTCAGCAGCCGGTACCACTGGGCGGGGCCGTCGGCGACGCCGTCCGGACCGCCCAGGACGGCCCGCCCGGCGCTGTACAGCTCCCAGACCTGGCCCAGCCGCGGTGTGAGCACGTAGGCGGCCAGCACGAAGACGACCACGTTGATGCCGATCAGCACCCTGGTGACCAGCCCGCCGTCCTGGGCGATCGCCCCGCCGAACCGGGTGGTCGCCCGCCGTGTCCCGGCGTGCCCGCCGCCGACGCACTCCGGGCACTGGAAGCCCACCGAGGCGGCCACCATGCACTGCGGGCAGATCGCCCGCTCGCAGCGGGTGCAGGAGACGCCGGTGGCCGTCTGCGGGTGCCGGTAGCAGCCGGTCAGCATGAGGTTCTTCCCCTCCCGTACGGGACGCCGAAATCGCCAGCCTACTGCGGCGGATCCGACATCGGGCCCGCTCCCCGGCTCCTTCCGCACCCCGCGTACGGCCCACTCCGACATGCCGGTGGACAAATCAGCATGCATGATCAGCATTCAGGTGGATATGTGCATAAAGGACGCCACCCAGGAGGAGAGACTCGTGACCTTTTCGGACTCGGCTCGTGAGACGGCCACCAAGACCCGGGACACCGCCGCGCACCTCGCGGACGGCGCCAAGCAGCGCCTCGGCCCGGCCCTGGACACCTTCGGGCCGAAAGCCGCCCAGGCCGCCCAGAGCCTCCGCGTCCAGTACGACCGGCACATCGCCCCGCAGTTCGGTCACGCCTTCGCCAGTCTGCCGCCCGAAGCCCAGCAGAACGCCCTGAAGGCCTTCCACCGCGCCCAGGAGGCCGCTCTGGCGGCCCGGCTCTCCGCCGCCCGCGCCGCCGACCAGGCCCGCTCCACGGTCGGTCCCAGGGTCGCCCAGGCCGTCGAGGAGGCCCGCGCCGCCGTCACCCCGGTCGCCCAGGAGGCCCAGACCCGGGGCGCGGCCGCGCTGACCGCGCTGCACGGCAACGTCACCTCGGCCGAGATCAGCCACCTCGCCGCCCGCAACGCCCGGAGGAAGCGGTGCAACGGCCTGGCCACCGGCCTCGCCGTGGCCGGTGCGCTGGCGATCGGCGGCGGGATCGTGGCCTGGCAGTGGTGGCGCCGGCACAGCAACCCGGAGTGGCTGGTCGAACCCCCGACCGACCGGGCCGAGCAACCCGCCGGGGCGCACGCCGCCGGCGCGACGGCCCCCGGGCCGGTCGACGCGGCCGGCGCCCCGCAGAGCGCCCCGGCCGCTCCCGCCGGGCCCCGGGCCGGGGACGCGGCCACCGAGCCCGCTCCGCCGCCCGGCCGGCCCGACAACGACGGCGACGGCGACGGCGACCACCCCAGGCCGCACGACCCGCGCGGGCCGCACTGACCCGTCGCCCGGCCTCAGGGCGTGTCGGACACGCCCTGAGGACGCGGAAACGCCGATCGGCCGCTGACCGGGATTCAGGTCAGCGGCCGATCGGCGTCACGACTGCGATGAGCTGTGGAGCATAGGAGATTCGAACTCCTGACATCTGCCTTGCAAAGGCAGCGCTCTACCAACTGAGCTAATGCCCCTCGACGGCACCGCGGGTGCCGACGGGCACTAGCGTACCGGGTTCCGGCGCCGTTCCCGGCGCCCTCCCCCCGGGCCGACCGGACCTGCCGCCGAGGCGGCGTCCGGGCGGTGCCTGGGATCCGGCCGATCCGGTCGGGTGACCGGGCCGGCCGGCCCTGGAGGCGCGGTGAAGCGCCTCCGAAGATCGTTGATCGTCGGATCGTCCGGGCTCAGCGACCGGCCGGAACCGGGTCGGTGGCCTCGGTCCACAGGTCCTGCTCGGCGCGGTCCGCCTGGACCTGACGGTAGACAAAGAAGCCGCCGAGGGCGACCAGGGCGACCAGGAGAAGCTTCTTCACCGCGGGACCTCGTCCTTCTTGCGTTGGCGGACTCAAGAGCCGGTGCTCCGGCCGGACTGACCGGGCCGACGAGTCCAGATGTGTTTCGATCGCGAACGGGCTGCCGGGTGCCAGACTGCCCTTGCGGCCGATGATACACACCAGTGTCCCAATCGTGACCAGCCACCGCTGCGGCCAACCCGGCGGTCCGGGCCGAGGATTGACGCCGCACCTCCTGCCGTACGGCCGACCCTCCCCGGCCGGGCCCTACGGCGTGCCCGGCGGGGCGCTGGACGGGCGGTCGGACGGGCGGTCGGACGGGCGATTCGACGGCGTCACCACCACGGCCTTCCCGCCCGCCAGGTCGACCTTCGTCCGGGGCGGCGCCCCCTCGCCCTCCTCGTCGCGCAGCATCAGGGTCGTGCCGCGTTCGTCCAGCTCGTGCTGCTTGCCGGCGGCGAACTGCGCGTGCAGCTGCTCGAAGCCGGTGGCCGAGATCTGCCCCTCCCGGCCGGTCCCCCGCCACGGCACCCAGCGTGACCGGCGCGCCCGCAGCGCGAGCTGGTCGACCACCGCGAGCACCACCAGGGCGCAGACCAGTCCGGGAATGCTCATCGCCCAGAAGACCGCCATGTCGTCACCATCCCTCCACACGTTCCCTCCCCGGAGAACAGCCCGGCGGGACGCGCGGTTCCCGCAACGGCGGGGGAAACGCCGAAGGGCCCGGAGTGAATCACTCCGGGCCCTTCGCGGTGGTGGGCCTAACAGGACTTGAACCTGTGGCCTCTTCCTTATCAGGGAAGCGCTCTAACCGTCTGAGCTATAGGCCCTTGCCGCACTGAAAGATTAGCGGACCGATGGCCGATCTCCCAAATCCGGGCCGACGGGGTTCCCGGCGGGCACCCCGCCGACCAGCGGCGGCGCTCCGGCGGCCGGGCGCAGCAGCCATTCCTCGCGGGTCGCCGGGAGGCCGGCCGAGCCCTGCTCGGTGCTGCGGACGGCGAGGATCTGGTTGATCCCGATCCGGTTCTCCTCGAAGGCGAGCGCGCTGGCGGCCATGTACAGCCGCCAGACCCGGGCCCGGCCGCGGCCGACCAGCCGGACCGCCTCGCTCCAGTGCGCCTCCAGGTTGGCCACCCATTCGCGCAGGGTCAGCCCGTAGTGCTCGCGCAGCGACTCGACGTCCCGGACCTCGAAGCCGGCCTCCTCCAGCCGGGCCACGGTGGAACCGACGGGGGAGAGCTCGCCGTCGGGGAAGACGTAGCGGTCGATGAAGGGGCTGGTGCGGTGCGGCTCACCGGGGCGGTCGGGGCGGCGGGCGATCTGGTGGTTGAGCAGCCGGCCGCCGGGCACCAGCAGCCGGTGCAGGCCCTCGGCGTAGACCCGGTACTGCTCGGAGCCGACGTGCTCGGCCATCCCGACGCTGGAGATCGCGTCGAACGGGCCGTCGACGATCTCCCGGTAGTCCTGGAGCCGGACCTCCACCCGCCCGGCCAGGCCGGCCTCCTCGACCCGCCGGCGGGCCAGCGCGACCTGCTCCCGCGAGATGGAGACGCCGACCGCGGTGACGCCGTAGTGCTCGGCCGCGTGCAGCAGCAGCGAGCCCCAGCCGCAGCCGACGTCCAGCAGGCGCATCCCGGGCCGGAGGCCGAGCTTGCGGCAGATCAGGTCGAGCTTGGCCTCCTGGGCGGCCTCCAGGCTCTTGGCCTCCGGGGTCCAGTAGGCGCACGAGTAGACCATGGAGGAGCCCAGGACGAGCCCGTAGAAGTCGTTTCCGACGTCGTAGTGGTGGCTGATGGCCGCGCGGTCCCGGCTGCGGCTGTGCAGCCGCCCGCGGGCCCTGCGGACCTCCTCCTGGGGCGGCGTGGGCTCGGGGCCGAGCGCCCCGGCCCGCAGCGCGGCCGCGAGGACGCGGCGCCCGCCGGCGCCGAGCACGTCCCGCGGGCCGAGGTCGAGGCGGCGGATCTCCGGCCGCTCGACGAACCGGGCGACGGCCGAGAGCACCTCGTAGAGGTCGGTGCCGGGGGCGATCTCCAGGTCCCCCGCGACGTACGCCCGGGCCAGGCCCAGCTCGCCCGGCTGCCAGAGCAGGCGGCGCAGGGCCCGCCGGTTGCGCAGGACGACCGTGGGGGCTCCCGGCGGCCCGGCGACGCTGCCGTCCCAGGCCTGGACCCGCAGCGGTACCGGAACCCCCAACAGCCCGTCCAGGGCCTCGACCAGTTGACCTGCGAGCTTCGCCACCGCGCGCCTCCGTCCAGCCGTCCTGCGGAACGTCCCCTGACCCGGTCGGGCGGACCGGGGGCGGCCTGCGGCACTCCCAGGCGTGGACCGGGCGCCACCCAGCTAATCCCACCGCGGCCGGCCCGCTCCCGGGCGGCACGCCGCGGGCGGCCGGCTGTCACCCGAAATGCCGACGGGCCCCGCAGGCTGCAACAGCCTGCGGGGCCCGTCCATTCCGTCCGTGGACGGCGAACTGACCAGGGGTCAGGATCCGGCCGGGGTCAGTCCTCCTCGGCCAGGGTCAGCTCGACGCCGCCGGTGAAGCCGGCCGCCGCGTTGTAGATGAACGCCGAGAGCGTGGACAGCGCCGTCAGCAGGACGACGTCGACCACGGCGATCAGCGAGGTGAAGGTCATCACCTTGCCGAAGCCCACGTAGTCCATCAGGTTGAGGCCGCCGGCGCTGTCCGAGCCGGTGACGTCCTTGAGGGTCTTGGTCAGCGAGTCGAAGACGCCGAGCGAGTCCAGCGTCATCCACAGCACCGCCGCGGCCACGATGATGATGATCCCGACGGCCAGCGACAGCAGGAAGCTGACCTTCATCACCGACCACGGGTCGACCTTGGTCACCCGCAGCCGGGCCTTGCGGGTCCGGCCGAGGCCGACACCGGCGGCCGCCGGTGGGGCGGCCGGGGCCGGCCGGCGCGCCGCGCCCGGGACGGGCGTGCCGCCGGGCGGGGTGTTGCCGCTGGTCCGGGTCCCCCGGGCCGGGGTCGGCTGCCCCTTGGCATAGGTGGTCGGCTGCGAGAATCCGCTCGCGCCCGGCGCCGGGGCCCCCGGCGGCGGGGGCGTCTGTCCGCCGTAGGTCGCGCCGCCCTGTCCCGCTCCGCCGACCGGTGGCATCAGCGAGGTGGACGCGGCCGAGTGCTCGGCCGGCGGCTGCGGCGCGCCGTACCCACCCCCGCCCTGCGCGCCCGGACGGCCGCCGGAGGGTCCTCCCGCAGCACCCGTGGCTCCACTCACCTGGTCCTCCCGCACTTCCCACCAGGACGGCGGCACCGCCCTGCTTCGTCACTCGTCATCCAGCGCCCGGCGGGATTGCCCGGAACTGGTGGGCGGCCGGTGCCGCCACGCCCCTCTATCAGGACGCGACGGCACCGGCCCGTGGTTCGGTTCAGACCTCGGCGTCGCCGCCGGCCGTCGTCTCCGCACCCTCAGCCGTTTCGGTGGAAGCGGTGTCCGCGACCTCGTCCTCCACCGTCTCCTCGTCCTCGGCTTCCGCGTTGCGGGCCATGCCCACGACCGCGTCGCGCTTACCGAGGTTGATCAGTTGGACGCCCATGGTGTCACGTCCGGTTTCACGAACTTCGGAAACCCTTGTGCGGATCACCCCACCCGACAGGGTGATCGCCATGATCTCGTCGGTGTCGTCGACCACGAGCGCGCCGACCAGCGAGCCCCGGCCCTCGACGATCTTCGCCGCCTTGGTGCCGTAGCCGCCACGCCCCTGGACACGGTACTCGTCCACGGCCGTGCGCTTGGCGTACCCGCCGTCGGTGGCGGTGAACACGTACGTTCCCGGGCGGACGACGTTCATCGAGAGCATTTCGTCGTCCTCGCGGAAGGCCATGCCCTTGACGCCGGAGGTGGCGCGGCCGGTGGGCCGCAGCGCGTCGTCGGTCGCGGTGAAGCGGATCGACTGGGCCTTCTTGGAGACCAGCAGCAGGTCGTCCTCGGCGGAGACCAGTTCGGCGCCGATCAGCTCGTCGTCCTGGCCCTCCTCGTCCTGGCGCAGGTTGATCGCGATCAGGCCGCCGGAGCGCGGGGAGTCGTAGTCCTTCAGCGCGGACTTCTTCACCAGGCCGGCCCGGGTGGCGAGGACCAGGTAGGGCTTGTCCTCGTAGGTGCGCACGGCCATCACCTGGGCGATGTGCTCCTCCGGCTGGAAGGCCAGCAGGTTGGCCACGTGCTGGCCGCGGGCGTCGCGCCCGGCGTCCGGGAGCTCGTAGCCCTTGGCGCGGTAGACCCGGCCCTTGTTGGTGAAGAACAGGATCCAGTTGTGCGTCGTCGTCACGAAGAAGTGGTCGACGATGTCGTCCTGCTTGAGCTGCGCTCCGCGCACGCCCTTGCCGCCGCGCTTCTGCGAGCGGTAGAGGTCGGAGCGGGTCCGCTTGACGTAGCCGCCACGGGTGATCGTGACGACGATGTCCTCCTCGGCGATGAGGTCCTCGATCGAGAGGTCGCCGTCGGACGGGATGAGGGTGGAGCGCCGCTCGTCGCCGTACTTCTCGACGATCGCGGTGAGCTCCTCGGAGATGATCTCCCGCTGGCGGGTCGGCGAGGCCAGGATCGCGTTGTACTCGTCGATCTTGCGCTGCAGCTCGTCGTGCTCGTCCATGATCCGCTGGCGCTCCAGGGCGGCCAGGCGGCGCAGCTGCATCTCCAGGATGGCGTTGGCCTGGAGCTCGTCGATGGAGAGCAGCCCCATCAGGCCGGTGCGGGCCGCGTCGGCGCTCGCCGAGGCCCGGATCAGCGCGATGACCTCGTCGATCATGTCCAGGGCGCGCAGCAGGGCGCGCAGGATGTGGGCGCGCTCCTCGGCCTTGCGCAGCCGGAAGGTGGTGCGCCGGACGATGACCTCGACCTGGTGGTTGACCCAGTGCCGGATGAAGGCGTCCAGCGACAGCGTGCGCGGCACGCCGTCGACCAGGGCCAGCATGTTGGCGCCGAAGTTGGTCTGCAGCTCGGTGTGCTTGTAGAGGTTGTTCAGCACGACCTTGGCGACGGCGTCGCGCTTGAGCACGACCACCAGGCGGGTGCCGGTGCGGGAGGAGGACTCGTCGCGGACGTCGGCGATGCCGGCGACCCTGCCGTCCTTGACCAGGTCGGCGATCTTCAGCGCGAGGTTGTCCGGGTTGACCTGGTACGGCAGCTCGGTGATCACCAGGCACTGGCGGCCCTGGATCTCCTCGACCTCGACCACGGCGCGCATGGTGATCGAGCCGCGGCCGGTGCGGTAGGCGTCGTCGATCCCGCGGTGGCCGACGATCAGCGCGCCGGTGGGGAAGTCGGGGCCCTTGATCCGCTCGATCAGGGCTTCGAGCAGCTCCTCGTTGGAGGCGTCCGGGTGCTCCAGCGCCCAGAGCGCGCCGGAGGCGACCTCGCGCAGGTTGTGCGGCGGGATGTTGGTGGCCATGCCGACCGCGATGCCGGTGGCACCGTTGACCAGCAGGTTGGGGATGCGTGCCGGCAGGACGGTCGGCTCCTGCGAGCGGCCGTCGTAGTTGGCCGCGAAGTCGACGGTGCCCTCGTCGATGTCGCGCATCATCTCCATGGCGAGCGGCATCATCTTGCACTCGGTGTAGCGCATGGCCGCGGCCGGGTCGTTGCCCGGGGAGCCGAAGTTGCCGTTGCCGTCCACCAGCGGCATCCTCAGCGACCACGGCTGGGCCAGGCGGACGACGGTGTCGTAGATGGAGGTGTCGCCGTGCGGGTGGTAGTTGCCCATGACGTCGCCGACGACGCGGGCGCACTTGTAGTAGCCCTTCTCGGGGCGGTACCCGCCGTCGTACATCGCGTAGAGCACGCGCCGGTGCACCGGCTTGAGCCCGTCGCGGACCTCGGGGAGCGCCCGGCTGACGATCACGCTCATCGCGTAGTCGAGGTACGAGCGCTGCATCTCGGTCTCGAGCTCGACCGGCTCGATCCGCATGGTCACCTGGGCGGTGGCCTCGGCGGCTGTGGAGGTCTCGGGCTGTTCGCCTTCGGGACGGTTGTCGTCGACCACTGGTGGTCAGTTTCCTTTCACGCGGACTGGTACGTGCTTCGCTGCCGGTCGGGCGGCGTCACACGTCCAGGAAGCGGACGTCCTTGGCGTTGCGCTGGATGAAGGAGCGGCGTGCCTCGACGTCCTCGCCCATCAGCACGGAGAACAGCTCGTCGGCGCGGGCGGCGTCCTCCAGGGTGACCTGGAGGAGCAGCCGGTGCTCGGCGTCCATGGTGGTGACCCGGAGCTCCTCGGCGTTCATCTCGCCGAGACCCTTGAAGCGCTGGATCGCGTCGTCCTTGGGGAGCCGGCGCCCGGCCTCGACCCCGGCCGCGATCAGCGCGTCGCGCTCGCGGTCGGAGTAGGCGTACTCGAAGTCGTCCTTGCCCCACTTGATCTTGTACAGCGGCGGCATGGCGAGGTAGACGTACCCGGACTCGACCAGCGGCCGCATGAAGCGGAACAGCAGGGTGAGCAGCAGGGTGCGGATGTGCTGACCGTCGACGTCGGCGTCCGCCATCAGGACGATCTTGTGATAGCGGAGCTTGGACTCGTCGTAGTCCTCCTGGATGCCGCAGCCGAAGGCCGAGATCAGCGCCTGGACCTCGGTGTTCTGCAGCACCTTGTCGATCCGGGCCTTCTCGACGTTCAGGATCTTGCCGCGGATCGGCAGGATGGCCTGGGTGCGCGGGTCGCGGCCCTGCTTGGCCGAGCCGCCGGCGGAGTCACCCTCGACGATGAAGATCTCGCACTCGGCCGGGTCCTTGGACTGGCAGTCGGAGAGCTTGCCCGGCAGCGAGGCGGACTCCAGCAGGCCCTTGCGGCGGGTGAGGTCGCGGGCCTTGCGGGCGGCGACGCGCGCGGTGGCGGCCTGGATGGACTTGCGGATGATGTCCGAGGCCTCGTTGGGGTTGCGGTCCAACCAGTCGTTGAGGTGCTCGTGGACGACCTTCTGGACGAAGGTCTTCGCCTCGGTGTTGCCGAGCTTGTCCTTGGTCTGGCCCTCGAACTGCGGCTCGCCGAGCTTGACCGAGATGATCGCGGTCAGACCCTCGCGGATGTCCTCGCCGGAGAGGTTGTCGTCCTTCTCCCGGAGCAGCTTCTTGTCCCGCGCGTAGCGGTTGACCAGGCCGGTCAGCGCCGCGCGGAAGCCCTCCTCGTGGGTACCGCCGCCGTGCGTGTGGATGGTGTTGGCGAAGCTGTAGACCCCCTCGGTGTAGGAGGAGTTCCACTGCATCGCGATCTCCACCGAGATCGCCCTGTCCTTGTCCTCCGCCTCGAAGTCGATCACCGAGGGGTGGATCACCTCGCCCTTGCGGGAGTTGAGGTGGGCGACGAAGTCGGCGATGCCGCCGTCGTACTTGTACGTGACGGTGAGCGGCTTGCCCTCCTCGTCCACGTGCTCGGGGCGCTCGTCGGTGAGCGAGATGGAGAGGCCCTTGTTGAGGAAGGCCATCTCCTGGAAGCGCCGGGACAGCGTCTCGAAGGAGTAGACCGTGGTCTCGAAGATCTCCGGGTCGGCCCAGAAGGTGACGGTCGTGCCGGTCTGCTCGGAGCCCTCGTGCGTGGCCAGCGGAGCGGTCGGCGCACCGGCCTTGTAGTCCTGGGTGAAGCGCGAGCCGTCGCGGTGGATCTCCACCGACAGGCGGGTGGACAGCGCGTTCACGACCGAGACGCCGACACCGTGCAGACCGCCGGAGACGGCGTAGCCGCCGCCGCCGAACTTGCCGCCGGCGTGCAGGACGGTGAGCACGACCTCGACGGCCGGCTTCTCCTGGCCGGGGACGATGTCCACCGGGATGCCGCGGCCGTTGTCGACGCAGCGGATGGCGCCGTCGGCCATGATCGTGACGTCGATGGTGTCGGCGTACCCCGCCATCGCCTCGTCGACGGAGTTGTCCACCACTTCCTGCACCAGGTGGTGCAGGCCGCGCTCGCCGGTGGAGCCGATGTACATGCCGGGGCGCTTGCGGACGGCGTCGAGGCCTTCCAGCACCTGGATGTTGCTACCGGTGTAGGAAGCCTGGTCGGTCTGGTCTGGGATCTGGCTGGGGTTGCCGGAATCGGCCACGAAGCGCCCTCTCTGGCACAGCACGGGCCGCATTCCCGCCCCGTGTGGGCGGGCGTGCGACCACGGCGTTTCGACTCGGTTGCCACTAGCAACAGTGTTTGGCTCTCAGTCTACCGGTACGACTGACAGAGATGGGCGTTTGGCAGCCCTTGAAGGCAGATATGCCGCCCTGAATCCCCTCTGGACATGTCCCGATACTCGCCCCGGGGGCCCAGAGCGCCTGGAAGGGCTGTCAGGGATTCCGGAAGATCGCGGTCCGCTCCGCGCCCCCGGCGACGGGCCGGCAACCCGGTCAGCCCCAGGTGTCGCCCGGCCCCTTGCTCCCCGGGGCGCGCAGCCGGCCGTAGCCGCGGGCGGGCGCCGCCGGGCCGAGCACCTTGATGGTGCGGACCGTGCCGTGGCCCAGCTCGTGGTTCAGACGGGCTACCAACTGTCTTGCCAGCCACCGCAGTTGGGTGGCCCACGCGGTGGAGTCGCACTGCACGGTGAGCACCGCGGCGGTGTCGTCGTAGGAGGAGGGGTGGCAGTGCGCGGCGATGTCCGGGCCGACGATCTGGGGCCAACGGCCCATCACCCCGCCGACCGCGGCCGAGGACTCCCAGCCCCGTTCGGTCAGCAGCCGGTTCAGCGCCGCCCCCAGCGGGACCGGGTCGCGGCCGTCCGACCGGGCTCCGCTGCGCAGGCCGTGCCGCTTCGCCTCGCGCTTCTCCCGGACCTGCTCGCCGCGCTGCCGCGCCTGGGCCCGGGCCGCCCGCAGCGCGGAGCGGGCGAGGTCGGCGCCGGTCGGCGCCGGGTCGCCCGGCCGGGGGGAGTGCTCCGCCGGCTCGCTCACGGCGATCTCCTTTCCCCAGCCTGTGGACAACGGTCGCGGACGCGCGCCGGTGAGCCGTCCAGCCTACGGGAGTGCCCGGACGGCGATTGCGAAGGTGCGGGGGGAGTCAGGCGTCGATCCGGCGGACGGCGCCGTCGGCGACCGCGAACCGGGCGCCGGCCAGCGCCTTCGGCACGTCCTCGGCGACCGCCGCGGTGACCAGCACCTGCTCGCCGCCGGCCACCAGTTCGGCCAGCCGGTCCCGGCGGGCCGCGTCCAGCTCGGCGAACACGTCGTCCAGGATCAGCACCGGCTCGCCGCCGTCGGCGCGCAGCAGCTCGTACGAGGCCAGCCGCAGCGCCAGCGCGAACGACCAGGACTCGCCGTGGCTCGCGTAGCCCTTGGCGGGCAGCGGGCCGAGGCTGAGCACCAGCTCGTCGCGGTGCGGGCCGACCAGGGTGATGCCGCGGTCCACCTCCTGCTTGCGGACCGCCTGCAGCGCGTTCAGCAGCTGCTCCTCGGCCTGCTCGCGGCTGGTCGGCAGCCCGCCCTCGAAGGAGCTGCGGTACTCCAGGACGGTGTCGCCGCCGCCCGGGGCCAGCTGCCCGTACGCGGCCGCCACCAACGGCTGGAGGGAAGCCACCAGCTGGATCCGGAACGCCGTCAACTCGGCTCCTGCCCTTGCCAGATGGCCGTCCCAGACCTCCAGGGTGGAGAGGTCGGCGCCCTTGCCGCCACCGGCCCGGCGGGCCATCGCGGCGGTCTTCAGCAGGGCGTTGCGCTGTTTGAGGACCCGCTCGTAGTCCTGCCGGACCCCTGCCAGCCGGGGGGCCCGGGCGGTCAGCAGCTCGTCCAGGAAACGGCGGCGCTCACCCGGGTCGCCCTTGACCAGGCTGAGGTCCTCGGGGGCGAACAGGACGGTCCGCAGCAGGCCCAGAACGTCGCGCGGGCGGACGTTGTCGGAGCGGTTGATCCGGGCCCGGTTGGCCTTGCCCGGGGTCAGCTCCAGCTCGACCAGGGTGGTGCGGCCGCGGTCCACCACCGAGGTGCGGACCACCGCCCGCTCGGCGCCCAGCCGGATCAGCGGGGCGTCGGTGGCGACCCGGTGGCTGCCCAGCGTGGCGACGTAGCCGATCGCCTCGACCAGGTTGGTCTTGCCCTGGCCGTTGGGCCCGACGAAGGCCGTCACGCCCGGGTCGAGGGGAACCTCGACCCGGGCGTACGACCGGAAGTCGGCGAGCGACAGGTGCGCGACGTGCATGGCTGTGGACTGCGCTCGCCTTCTGGGGGGTGCGGGTTACTTGGACTCGACCGCGTGGCCGCCGAACTGGTTGCGCAGCGCGGCGATCATCTTCATCTGCGGCGAGTCGTCCTGGCGGGAGGCGAAGCGGGCGAACAGCGAGGCGGTGATCGCCGGCAGCGGCACCGCGTGGTCGATCGCGGCCTCGACGGTCCAGCGGCCCTCACCGGAGTCGGCGGCCCAGCCGCGCAGCTTCGCCAGGTGCTCGTCGTCGTCCAGCGCGCGGACGGCCAGGTCCAGCAGCCAGGAGCGGATGACGGTGCCCTCCTGCCAGCTGCGGAAGACCTCGCGCACGTCGGTGACCTCGGGGGCGGCCTCCAGCAGCTCCCAGCCCTCGGCGAACGCCTGCATCATCGCGTACTCGATGCCGTTGTGGACCATCTTGGCGAAGTGGCCGGCGCCCACGGCACCCGCGTGCACCGAGCCGAAGTCGCCCTCGGGCTTGAGCGAGTCGAACACCGGCTGGACGCGGGCCACGTGCTCGGCGTCGCCGCCGTACATCAGGGCGTAGCCGTTCTCCAGGCCCCAGACGCCGCCGGAGACGCCGCAGTCGACGAAGCCGATGCCCTTGGCGGCCAGCGCCTCGGCGTGCTTGATGTCGTCGGTCCAGCGGGAGTTGCCGCCGTCGACCACCACGTCGCCGGGGGAGAGCAGCTCGGCGAGTTCGTCGACGGTCGCCTGGGTGGCGGCGCCGGCCGGGACCATCACCCAGATCACCCGCGGGCCCTGCAGCTTGGAGACGAGCTCCTGGAGGCTCTCGACGTCGGAGATGTCCGGGTTGCGGTCGTAGCCGATGACGGTGTGGCCGGCGCGGCGGATCCGCTCGCGCATGTTGCCGCCCATCTTGCCGAGACCGATGAGGCCGAGCTCCATGACCAAGTCCTTACCTGTGGTGACGTGCCTGCCGGCGGCGCCGTTGCCGCACGCCCCGAGCCTACGCGCTGCGGCGGTGGCGGCTCCCTGTGGTCGGGCCGACCGGGGGAGGACGCCCACAGGCTGTGCACAGCCGGTGTGCACAGCCTGTGGGTGACGGCCTGCGGGCAGCGGCCGCGAGGTCAGCCGGAGAGGCGGACCGGCATGATCAGGTACTGGTACGCCTTGTCCTCCTCGGCGTCCACCGAGGCCTTGCCGCTGAGCAGCGCGGGCTTGGTCGGCGTGGTGAAGCTCAGCTGGGCGTAGGCGGAGTCGATGGCCTTGAGGCCCTCCTCCAGGTAGCCCGGGTTGAAGGCGATCGAAATGTCGTCGCCCTCCAGGTCGGCGTCGATCCGCTCGGTGGCCTGGGCGTCGTCGCCCGAGCCCGCCTCCAGGGTCAGCACGCCCTGCTCGAAGCTGAGCCGGACCGGGGTGTTGCGCTCGGCGACCAGCGAGACGCGCTTGAGCGCCTCCAGGAAGGGCTGGGTCTGGATCGCGGCGACGGCGCTGAACTCCGTCGGGAACAGGCTGCGGAACTTGGGGAACTCGCCCTCCAGCAGCCGCGTGGTCGTCCGGCGGCCGGCGCCCTCGAAGCCGATCAGGCCCTCGCCCGCGCCGCCCGAGGAGAGCGCGATCGAGACGTTGTCGCCGCTGCCCAGGGACTTGGCGATGTCCTGCAGCGTCTTGGCGGGCACCAGGGCGACGGCCGAGATGTCCGACTGCTCGGGCTTCCACAGCAGGTCGCGGACCGCGAAGCGGTAGCGGTCGGTGGCGGCCAGGGTGATCCGGTCGCCCTCGATCTCGACCCGGACACCGGTGAGCACCGGGAGGGTGTCGTCGCGGCCGGCGGCCACCGCGGCCTGGCTGACCGCGGAGGCGAACACGTCGCCCGAGACGGTGCCCGTGGCGGTCGGCATCTGGGGCAGCGCCGGGTACTCGTCCACCGGGAGGGTGGGGAGGGTGAATCGGGAACTGCCGCAGACCACGCTGACCCGCTGGCCGTCGGTGGAGATCTCCACCGGCCGGTTCGGCAGGTTGCGCGAGATGTCGTTCAGCAGCCGACCGGAGACCAGGACGGTGCCGGCCTCCTCGATGTCGGCCTCCAGCTCGACCCGGGCCGAGACCTCGTAGTCGAAGCCGGACAGTGCCAGGCTGCCGTCCTGTGCCGTCAGCAGCAGGCCGGCCAGCACCGGCACCGGCGGCCGTGCCGGGAGGCTGCGGGCAGCCCAGGCCACCGCCTCCGCGAGGACGTCACGCTCCACCCGGAACTTCACCGGTAACCGCCTCCTGGATCGAGCGCTCCCGCTCGCACTCTGGTTCGTCTGATCTTGATCGTCGGTCGGGCTGTCCACCGAGCTGTGCCACTCCGCTTCCAGTCGCCGAGGACAGTCTGACGTACTCCGCCGACAGACGGGGCAGACGGGCGGAAGCAAGCCGAACAGATGTCGGGGCGCGGTTGTCCACAGATTCGGGGCCCACCCACTTTCAAGCGAGTCGATGGGTCTAAATGTGTAGTGGTAGTAGTAGGGCCTGTGGAAACCGTGGATAACCCCGTTTCCCCAGGTCAGACCCACTTTTTTGTCCACAGCGGGTGTGGACGGCGGCTGTGGACGAACACGCGGTGCTGTGGACAGCGGAGCGTTACCCACAGGGCACGCTGGGTATCCACAGGTTATCCCCAGGGCTGTCCCCAGATCCGGGCCCGGTTATCCACGGGCGCCGGTCAACTTTACGTGACGCCTTTCACACCAGGGCATGAACGCCGCCCCACGCTTGTCGAACTGTGGATCATGCTGTGGACAACCTGGGGATAACCGCCCCTCCCCTGGGGACAACCGGTGGACAACCCGGATGGCCCATTGGCGGCCCCTCAATTGTCCACACCCTGTGGATAACGGTTGTGCACAAGTCCACAGGCACCTGACCTGCGCGGAAGAGCGTAGCGGCGACACGCCTGTGGACGGATTCTGGATAACTTCGGACGCCCCGGCCTGTGGACTACGGGGAAGGCGCCCACCCTGTGGACAACTGCCCTGCGCGGCCCCGGTTTTCGAATCACCGGTCAGATGTTCGGCGCGGGCTGTGGACTGGCGCAACGTCCGTCGACGGCATCTCTGCCCAGCCGGCGCCCGAGGCACACCTGCGGACATGAGAAAAGGGCGTCAGGATCGCTCCTGACGCCCTTTCCGGCCACCTCGGCGCCGGACCCGGCCCCGGCCCCGCCACCGGCCCTGCGGCTAGCTCTTGATGCGGTTGGTCAGCTCGGTGACCTGGTTGTAGATCGACCGGCGCTCGGCCATCAGCGAGCGGATCTTGCGGTCCGCGTGCATCACCGTGGTGTGGTCGCGGCCGCCGAACTGCGCGCCGATCTTCGGCAGCGAGAGGTCGGTCAGCTCCCGGCAGAGGTACATGGCGATCTGACGGGCCGTCACCAGGACGCGGCTGCGCGAGGATCCGCAGAGGTCGTCCACACCCAGCCCGAAGTACGCGGCGGTCTGCTGCATGATGACCTGCGCGGTGATCTCCGGCCCGGCGTCCTCGTCCCCGCCCGGGATCAGGTCCTTGAGGACGATCCCGGCCAACTCCAGGTCCACCGGCGCCCGGTTGAGGTTGGCGAAGGCGGTGACCCGGATCAGGGCGCCCTCCAACTCCCGGATGTTGCGGGTGATCCGGGACGCGATGAACTCCAACACGTCGGCCGGGGCGTTGAGTTGCTCCTGGATCGCCTTCTTGCGCAGGATCGCGATCCGGGTCTCCAGCTCCGGCGGGGTGACGTCGGTGATCAGGCCCCACTCGAAGCGGTTGCGCAGCCGGTCCTCCAGCGTGGTCAGCAGCTTGGGCGGCCGGTCCGAGGAGAGGACGATCTGCTTGTTCGCGTTGTGCAGGGTGTTGAAGGTGTGGAAGAACTCCTCCTGCGTGGACTCCTTGCTCGCGAGGAACTGGATGTCGTCCACGAGCAGGATGTCCATGTCCCGGTAGCGCCGGCGGAAGGTGTCCGCCTTGCCGTCCCGGATCGAGTTGATGAACTCGTTGGTGAACTCCTCCGAGGACACGTAGCGCACCCGGGTGCCCGGGAAGAGGCTGCGCGAGTAGTGCCCGATGGCGTGCAGCAGGTGGGTCTTGCCCAGCCCGGACTCGCCGTAGATGAAGAGCGGGTTGTACGCCTTGGCCGGGGCCTCGGCGACCGCCACCGCCGCCGCGTGCGCGAAGCGGTTGCTGGCGCCGATGACGAAGGTGTCGAAGAGGTACTTGGGGTTCAGCCGGGCGGCCGGCTCGTCCTTGCGGGAGCCGCCGGCCGGCGGGGCGCCGGGCGGGGCGGGCACGCCGGGGACGGCCGGGCGTTCGGTGGCGCGCTCCGGCGCGTTCTTGTCCGCGGGACGGCCGCCGGCCGGGCGTGAGCCGGGGGCGCGGCGGCCGGCGCCGGCGCGGGGCTGCTCGTTCGGGCCGGGGCCGTAGGCGCCGCCGAACAGGTCGCCCTGGGTGGTCGCGGGCGGGCCGGGCATCGGGCGCGGCGCCGGCCGGGACGGCTCGTCGGCGTCGCGGTAGCCGGGGGGCTGCTCCTGGTAGCCGCCGCCCTGCTCGGGGTAGCCGCCCTGCTCCTGGTACCCGTTCTGGTCGGGGTAGCCGCCGCCCTGCTCCGGGTAGCCGCCCTGCTCGGGGTAGCCGGGCCAGGCCGGGCCGGCCGCCGGGCCGCCGTACGGCGCGGGGCGCTGCTCGTAGCCGCCGGTGTCGTAGCGGGGCCGGTCGTAGTCCTGCTCGTACGGCTGCTGGTAGTCCTGGCCGCCGTAGCCGCCGGCATCCTCCCCGGTCGGGCCGGGGTACGGCTCGGCCGGGGCCTGGGCGGCGGGTGCGGGGGTGGTCGGGACGGCGTTGGCGTCGACCATCACGGCGATCCGCACCGGACGGCTGAGCTCGCGGCTGAGGGCCTCGGTGAGCTGCGGCAGCAGCCGGCCCTCCAGCACCTGCTTGGCCCGCTCGTTGGGGGTCGCCAGCAGGGCGGTGTCGTGCATCATCCACATCGGCTGGGTGCGCTGCACCCACTGCTTGTCCATCTCCCCGACGTCCGGGTCGCTGACCAGCCGCTCGACGACTCTCGCCCAGACCGGGACGAGGTCGCTGTTGACATCAGCCACTGGTGCACGCTTTCTCGGTTCCCCGCGGCTCCAGCAGGGGGTGGTGGATCAGGAGACTGTGGATCGGCGGGTCCGTCTCCGGCGGACCGACCCCACGAGGAAGAACTCGAAGAACAAACCAGACAAGTCCTGCAACGGTAGTCAGCGAACAGAGCCGGATCAAGTCGTTGTCCACAGGCTGTGGGCGAAGGGGACTCCGGGCGCCCTCCGGGGGGCCGCTCGAAAAAGCTGGTTTGACCCTCGTGCCCCGTCCCGCGTACCGTAACCAGGTCGAGTTGTCGATGGCCGCTGCCGCATGTCCGCGGGTCCACCCGCTCCATAAGGCGCGCAGCACGGGCGCCGTGGATTGCCCTGAACCCCAGCCGAACTGGGGCGATGGGTCGGATTTCCGAATCAGGGGAGATCACGCGGACGCACGGTGACGGCCAAGCGATCCCCCGTCATCCTACGATTCACCTCAGGAGCCCCCGAGTGAGCAAGCGCACCTTCCAGCCGAACAACCGTCGTCGCGCGAAGACCCACGGCTTCCGGCTGCGTATGCGTACCCGCGCCGGCCGCGCCATCCTGGCTGCCCGCCGTGGCAAGGGCCGCACCAGCCTGTCCGCCTGATCCACGACAGAGTCTGTTGTGCTGCCCTCCGAGAATCGGCTGCGGCGGCGCCAGGACTTCGCGACCGCGGTGAAACGCGGTCGCCGGGCCGGCCGGCCCCTTCTGGTCGTCCATCTCAGCAGAGAAGGCGACCCCAAGGGGCAGACCGACCGGACCAGCGACTCCCGCCCGCACGTCGCCGAGGGGACTCCTTCGGCGCGTGCGGGTTTCGTCGTGAGCAAGGCCGTCGGCCCGGCGGTCGTTCGCAACCTGGTCAAGCGCCGGTTGCGGCACCTCGTTCGTGATCGTCTGTCCAGGCTGCCCGCCGGTAGCCTGATAGTGGTGCGTGCGCTGCCCCAGGCCGCGACCGCCTCGTACCAGGACCTCGAACGTGACCTGGACGCGGCGCTGAAACGGTTGCTGAAGGTGGAGTCCGCCACGACGGCGCCGACGGGAGCAGGACGATGAAGTTCCTGCTGATGGGTCTGATCAGGGTCTACCAGTGGACCATCAGCCCACTGCTCGGTCCGGTCTGCCGCTACTACCCCTCCTGCTCGCACTACGGCTACGAGGCCGTGAAGGTGCACGGGGCGGTCAAGGGCGGCGGACTGACCGTGTGGCGCATCCTGCGCTGCAATCCGTGGACGCCCGGCGGGGTCGATCACGTTCCGCCGCGTAAGCATCCGGTGTGGCACCGGCGGCTGCGAGACTGGCTGAGCAGCCGGTCCGCCACCGGACAGCCGGTGACCACGACCCCCGCCGGTCCGGACCCCGAGGGCCCGGCGACCATTGGCCCCGAGGGGCCAATCCACATGTCCAAGGAGCCTGACCGGTGACCTTCTCCTTCCTGAATCCCCTGTACACAGCGGTGTCCTGGATCATCGTCCAGTTCCACTCGCTGTACAGCAACATCTTCGACCCGGACGGTGGCTGGGCCTGGGGTCTGGCCATCGCCTCGATGGTGGTCGTCATCCGGATCTGCCTGATCCCGCTCTTCGTGAAGCAGATCAAGGCGACCCGGGCCATGCAGGCGATCCAGCCGAAGATGAAGGCCATCCAGGAGCGCTACAAGAACGACAAGCAGCGCCAGTCCGAAGAGATGATGAAGCTGTACAAGGAGGCGGGTACCAACCCGTTCTCCAGCTGCCTTCCCATCATCGTGCAGGCGCCGTTCTTCACCGCCCTCTACGGCGTGCTCGCCAAGGTCGCCAAGAGCGAGCCGATCGGCGTCATCCACGGCGACCTGCTGCTGAGCGCCGGCAAGGCGCACATCTTCGGTGCCCCGCTCTCCGCGACCTTCGTCAGCAGCCACGAGACCAGCGTCAAGATCGTCACCGCGGTGATGATCATCATGATGTCGCTGTCGCAGTTCATCACCCAGCGCCAGCTGATGACCAAGAACGTCGACCTCACGGTCAAGACGCCGTTCATGCAGCAGCAGAAGATGCTGATGTACGTCTTCCCGGTGATGTTCGCCGTGATGGGCATCAACTTCCCCGTCGGTGTCCTGGTCTACTGGCTGACCACCAACGTCTGGTCGATGGGCCAGCAGCTGATCGTCATCCACAACAACCCGACCCCGGGCAGCAAGGCGTGGGACGAGCGGCAGGTCCGCCTGAAGAAGGCCGGCCGGCTGAACCCGGACGGTTCGGAGATCAAGGGCGCGCTCTGGGGCCTGCTGCCCCCGTCCAAGTCGACCCTCGACGCCGCCTCGGCGGCGGCCGCCGTGGTCGAGGAGTCGGCGCAGGCACGCCGCCAGCAGCCCCGCAAGCAGACCAAGGCGCAGCGCCAGCAGAGCGGTGCCGGTCAGCAGACCGCCGACCTGACCAAGGACACCGAGGCCCCGGCCGAGGAGCCCGCCGACACCGTCCCGGCCGACTCCGGTGCCAAGCCGGCGGCCGCCCAGCAGGGCCCGGCCAAGCCCGGCGCGGCCAAGCCGGGCACCGCTCGGCAGCAGCCCAAGCGTGGCGGCCAGCGGCCGAAGAAGAAGTCCTGACCGGCCCTGGACCCGTTGTGACAGCGCGCAGAGCTTCGTTCCCGGCCCACCAATCTGGGCCCATCTCCGAAGGAGTCCATCAGTGACGGAAGGCACCACCTCCGCCGTCGAGGCCGAGGCCGCCGCCAGCACCGACGAGATCGTCATCGCCCGACTGGAGCAGGAGGGCGACATCGCGGCGGACTACCTGGAGGGTCTGCTCGACATCGCCGACCTCGACGGTGACATCGACATGGACGTCGAGGGCGACCGCGCCCTGGTCTCCATCGTCGGTGAGGGCAACGACCGCGCGCTGCAGCGCCTGGTCGGCCAGGACGGCGAGGTGCTGGAGGCGCTGCAGGAGCTGACCCGGTTGGCTGTCCACCGGGAGACCGGGGAACGCAGCCGCCTCATGCTGGACATTGCCGGCTTCCGGGCCCGCAAGCGCTCCGAGCTGGCCGCGCTCGGTGCCGAGGCCGCCGAGCAGGCGAAGAGCAGCGGCGAGCAGGTCAAGCTGCGGCCGATGACGCCCTTCGAGCGCAAGGTCGTCCACGACGCGGTCGCGGCCGCCGGTCTGCGCAGCGAGTCGGAGGGCGAGGAGCCCGAGCGGTGCGTGGTCGTGCTGCCGGTCTGAGGCCGGCGGTACGACGACCGGCCGCCGAGGCGGCCGGTGGGCTTCACCGGACGCGACCCCGTCCGCCTCGTGCGGGCGGGGTCGTCGTCCCTTCGCGGGGCGTGGGCCCGGCGCGAGATGTTTCACGTGAAACTGTGCGGAGAGCGGGTCGGTGGATCCGGGGATCGGAGAGGTCGAGATGGACACGGAGAACGCGGCCGCTGGCCGGCCGGGGGCGGACGACGTGAATCCGGCCGCTGCGGGGCCGGCCGCCGAGGCGGTCGAGGCGACCGAGGTGCCCGAGCTGGCCGAGGCCCCGGCCGTCGCCCGGGAGGTCTTCGGTGATCGTTTCGACGCCGCGGTCCGCTACACCGAGCTGCTGGCCACCGCGGGCGTGCGGCGCGGGCTGATCGGGCCGCGCGAGGTGCCCCGGCTCTGGGACCGGCACGTCCTCAACTGCGCGGTGCTCGCCGAGCTGCTGCCGGCCGGCTCCACCCTGTGCGACGTCGGCTCCGGCGCCGGCCTGCCGGGCATCCCGGTGGCGCTGGCCCGTCCGGACGTCTCGGTGACACTGCTGGAGCCGCTGCTGCGGCGGACCACCTTCCTGGAGGAGGTCGTCCGGGAGCTGGGGCTGGAGAACGTCACGGTGCTGCGCGGCCGCGCCGAGGAGATGGTCGGCAAGCTCGCGGTGGACGTGGTGACCGCCCGGGCGGTGGCGCCGCTGGACCGGCTGGCCGGCTGGGGGATGCCGCTGCTCCGTCCGCACGGGCAGATGCTGGCGCTCAAGGGCGACAGCGCCGAGCAGGAGCTGGCCGACTCGCGGGCCGGGCTGACCAAGCTGGGCGCGGTCGAGTGGAGCGTGATCTCGGTCGGCGAGGGCACCCTGGAGACCTCGACCCGGGTGGTCCAGGTCAAGGCGGGGGAGAGCCCCGGCGGGGTGAAGGCCGCGACCCGGCGGGCGAAGGCGGCCCGGGCCGGACGGAACGCGGGCGCCCGGACCGGCGAGCGCAGCCGGGGCGGGCGGCGCCGCAGCCGCTGAGGCGGGTGACGCCGGACAGGCTCGACGACGGGCGGGTGGTTCCTCCTGAGGGGGGAGCCGCCCGCCCGTCGGCGTTCCGGTGGCCGTCGGGGTGACGGCCGGTCGACGGGAGGACACCGGTGTGTCGCAACGTCAGATTTCCGACATAGCGGGCATGGTGTTTCACGTGAAACGTCGCTCCTTGCTCTCGGGAATCCTCGGCCGCAGCCGGGCGGCGACTGTTGCCGCTCCGGTTTCACGTGAAACACTGACCCTCATGCAGGACTCGGAGACCATCGACCAGATCGATGACACGCCCATCGCGAGGGCTGCCCAGGCTGCGGTTCAGGCGATCGGCCGAGCGGGTGAGGGTCTTCCCCGCCCCGGCGCCACCCGGGTGATCGTGGTCGCCAACCAGAAGGGCGGGGTCGGCAAGACCACCACCACCGTCAACCTGGCCGCCTCGCTCGCCATGCACGGACTGCGCGTCCTGGTCGTCGACCTCGACCCGCAGGGCAACGCCTCCACCGCCCTCGGCATCGACCACCACGCCGAGGTGCCCTCCGTCTACGACGTCCTGGTCGAGGGCAAGCCGCTCGCCGACGTGGTGCAGCCGGTGGTGGACGTCGAGGGGCTGTTCTGCGTCCCCGCGACCATCGACCTGGCCGGCGCCGAGATCGAGCTGGTGTCGCTGGTGGCCCGGGAGAGCCGGCTCCAGCGCGCCATCGCCGCCTACGAGCAGCCGCTGGACTACGTCCTGATCGACTGTCCGCCCTCGCTGGGCCTGCTGACGGTCAACGCCCTGGTGGCCGGGCGGGAGGTGCTGATCCCGATCCAGTGCGAGTACTACGCGCTGGAGGGCCTGGGCCAGCTCCTGCGCAACGTCGAACTGGTGCGCGCGCACCTCAACCCCGCGCTGCACGTCTCGACCATCCTGCTCACCATGTACGACGCCCGGACCAGGCTGGCCGCCCAGGTCGCCGAGGAGGTCCGGACGCACTTCCCGCAGGAGGTGCTGAGCACCGCGATCCCGCGCTCGGTGCGCATCTCGGAGGCGCCCAGCTACGGCCAGACGGTCCTCACCTACGACCCGGGCTCGACCGGGGCGCTCTCCTACCTGGAGGCCGCCCGCGAGCTCGGGCTGCGCGCGGCGGGGACGGGCGGCGGCCCGCTCCTGGGGCAGCAGCGGCACGGCAGCGGTACGGGGCACGGAGCCCCGGTGGCACAGCACGGTACGACGGAGGGTCATCGGTGAGCGGTCGCAGGGGTTTGGGACGAGGGCTGGAGGCGCTGATCCGCCCCGCCGTGCCGGTGGACGGCGGGGCCGCGCCCGCACCGGCCCCGGTGGGGGCGACCGGTGCGACGTCCCCGACCTCGGTACCGACGCTGCCGACCGGCCGCGGCACGGTGGCGGCCCGGGCGGCCGCGGAGAAGCGGGCCGAGCAGGCGCAGCCGGCGCCGGCGGCCGGTGCCTTCTTCGCGGAGCTGCCGCTGGACGCGATCACGTCCAACCCGCGTCAGCCGCGTGAGGTCTTCGACGACGACAAGCTGGCCGAGCTGGTCGTCTCGATCAAGGAGGTCGGTCTGCTCCAGCCGATCGTGGTGCGCCAGGTCGCGCCCGATCGCTTCGAGCTGATCATGGGCGAGCGCCGCTGGCGCGCCTCCAAGGAGGCCGGGCTGAAGCAGATCCCGGCGATCGTCCGCGCCACCGAGGACGACAAGCTGCTGCTGGACGCCCTGCTGGAGAACCTGCACCGGGCCGAGCTGAACCCGTTGGAGGAGGCGGCCGCCTACGACCAGTTGCTGCGGGACTTCTCCTGCACCCACGACGAGCTGGCCGACCGGATCGGCCGCTCGCGTTCGCACGTCTCCAACACGCTGCGGCTGCTGAAGCTCTCGCCCACCGTGCAGAGCCGGGTCGCCGCCGGGGTGCTGACCGCCGGCCACGCCCGGGCGCTGCTCGGGGTGCCGGACGACGAGCGGCGGGAGCTGCTGGCCAAGCGGATCGTCGCGGAGGGCCTCTCGGTGCGGACCACCGAGGAGATCGTCGCGCTGATGGCCGAGGAGGAGGACCGGAAGCCGAAGCGCCAGGCGCCGAAGGCGGGCAAGCTGATCTCCCCGGCCTTCAACGATCTGGCGAGCCGGCTGTCGGACCGCTTCGACACCCGGGTCAAGGTCGAGGTGTCGCAGCGCGGCGGCAAGCTGGGCAAGGGCAAGGTGGTGCTGGAGTTCGGTTCGGTGGAGGACCTGAACCGGATCCTGGACAGCCTGGCCCCGGGCGAGGACGGTCTGCGGCTGTCGCAGGGCTGAGCCGGGCCGGGGACGACACCCGATGGGTGCATGTTCCGCGTGAGCACTGTTTCACGTGAAACATGCACCCGTCGGCGTCTGTGGGGGCATGCTCGACCGTGAAGTGGAGGAGGAGGTGCGGGGCATGGGACGCCGGATCGCTCCGCTGACCCTGGACAACCTCGCCGATCTGCCGACGACCTGCCGCTCCTGCGTGTTCTGGGAGCTGGACCCGGTCAGCGGGAAGGCGGCGGTGGAGTCCGGGAAGCCGGAGCTGGAGAAGGAGGGGTGGATCTCCGCGGTGCTGCTGGAGTGGGGGTCCTGCGGCCGGATCGTCTACGTGGACGACCAGCCGGCCGGCTTCGTGCTGTACGCGCCGCCCGCCTACGTCCCCCGGTCGCAGTCCTTCCCGACCAGTCCGGTCTCGCCGGACGCCGTCCAGCTGATGGTCAGCCGGGTGGTTCCGGGCTACCAGCGGCAGGGGCTCGGCCGGGTGCTGGTGCAGACCGTGGCCAAGGACCTGCTCGGGCGCGGGGTGCGGGCGATCGAGGCCTTCGGCTCGGCCGGTCCTGAGCCGGTCAGCTGCGTGCTGCCGGCCGACCACCTGCTCGCGGTCGGCTTCAAGACCGTCCGCTCGCATCACCGTTACCCGCGACTGCGGCTGGAGGCGCGCACCACGCTGTCCTGGCGGGGCGATGTGGAGGTGGCGCTGGAGCGGCTGCTCGGCGGGGCGCGCAAGGAGCCGGCGCTGCGGCCGTTCTGAGGCGGGTGGAAACGACGGCGGCGGGGCTCCCCGGTGTGGGGAGCCCCGCCGCCGTACGGTCGACCTAGATGAAGCCGTCCAGCTCGCGCAGCAGCGCGGCCTTCGGACGGGCACCGGTGATGGACTTCACCGGCTCGCCGCCCTTGTAGAGGATCAGGGTCGGGATCGAGATGACGCCGTACTGGGCGGCGGTCGCCTGGTTGGCGTCCACGTCCAGCTTGGCGATGGTCAGCTTGTCGCCGTGCTCGGACGCGATCTCGTCCAGGATCGGGGCGACCTGGCGGCACGGGCCGCACCAGGTGGCCCAGAAGTCGACGAGCACGGGCTTGTCGCTGTCCAGGACGTCGGCCTTGAACGTCGCGTCGGTGACGGTGGTGGTGGCGCCGGCCACGGGAACTCCTCGGGTTCGGACGGAGGGGGGCTGCTGCCAGGTGAACAACGGGCGGGCCCGTTCTGTTTCGCCCTGGCCGGGGCGGGGGTGTTTCACGTGAAACGGGTGTCACACCCCCGCGGGGGTCGGTCGGTGGCGAGGGGGTCAGACCGCCACGGCGGCGGTGGCCTTGGCCTCCAGGTCGTCCAGGGCGGCGAGGTAGCGCTCGGCGTCCAGCGCGGCGGAGCAGCCGGTGCCGGAGGCCGTGATGGCCTGGCGGTAGGTGTGGTCCACGACGTCGCCGGCGCCGAACACGCCCGGGATGTTGGTCCGGGTCGAGGGCGCCTCGACCTTGAGGTAGCCCTCCGCGTCGAGGTCCAGCTGGCCCTTGAACAGGTCGGTGCGCGGGTCGTGGCCGATCGCGATGAACAGGCCGGTGACGGCCAGCTCGCGGGTCTCGCCGGTGGTGGTGTCGCGCAGGGTGACGCCGCTCAGCTTCGGGTCGCCGTGGATGGCCTCGACCGCGCTGTCCCACTCGAAGCGGATCTTCTCGTCGGCGAAGGCGCGCTCCTGCATCGCCTTGGAGGCGCGCAGGCTGTCCCGGCGGTGGATGATCGTGACGCTCTTGGCGAAGCGGGAGAGGAAGGTCGCCTCCTCCAGGGCGGTGTCGCCGCCGCCGACCACCGCGATGTCCTGGTCGCGGAAGAAGAAGCCGTCGCAGGTGGCGCACCAGGAGACACCGCGACCGGAGAGCTTGTCCTCGTTCGGCAGGCCGAGCTTGCGGTGCTGGGAGCCGGTGGTGACGATCACGGCGCGCGCCCGGTGCACGTTGCCCTCGGAGTCGGTGACGGTCTTGATGTCACCGGTGAGGTCGACCGAGACGATGTCGTCCGGGATCAGCTCGGCACCGAAGCGCTCGGCCTGCGCCCGCATGTTGTCCATCAGCTCGGGGCCCATGATGCCGTCCCGGAAGCCCGGGAAGTTCTCGACCTCGGTGGTGTTCATCAGGGCGCCGCCGGCGGTGACGGCCCCCTCGAACACCAGCGGCTTGAGGGAGGCCCGCGCCGTGTAGAGCGCGGCCGTGTAGCCGGCCGGGCCGGAACCGATGATGATCACGTTACGGACGTCGCTCACTGCATCTCCTGGTTCGCATCGCGACCCGCGCTAGGTGCGGGGAGGGCGGTTCTGCTCCGCCGCCCGGGACAACGACTGACCAGTGTCTCGCATTCCCAGGCGGATCAGTACCAGGCGGTCGCACTGTGGGAGCGGCGCGGCGCCCCGCTCGTCGATCGCATGGGAACGGAGCCCCGATCCCCGGGACCTCCGATCCCCGGGACGTCAACGGGTGGGGACGGTGCGTTGCAGCACGACCGGGCCGCAGCCGGGGGAGCGCAGGTAGACGTCCGCGAACCCGGGCCGGCCGGGCGCCGGGTAGACCAGGACCTCGACCGGGGCGCCCGCGTAGCTGCCGTGGTCGGTGGCCAGCGGCACGCCCTCGGCGGGGGCCGGGCAGGACGGCGGGGACGACGGCGGGGAGGCCTGGGCGGTGAGCTCCTGGCGGCCGTCGGCGGGCATCGCGGCGGAGGGCTTGGCGGGCCCGGTCGGGCGTAGCCCGGGGGCGGTGCCCGACCGGGCCAGCAGCTGCTGGATCTGGGTGGCGAGCTGATCGTCCTGGTAGGTCGGGCCGGCTCCCGCGGCGTGGTCGGCGCGGGAGCTCTGTGCCGTGCCGGGGCTCGCGCCGGTGCCGAGGGAGGCGGAGGCCGGGGCGCCGGCGGACAGGGCCGGGTGCTGGTCGTCCTGGCCGGCCGGGTGCAGCAGCAGGGCTGCGCCGAGGGCGATCGCGGCCAGGGCGGCGGTCGCGCCGAGCAGCAGGCCGGCGCGCCGCCGCCGGGGGCGGGGGCGGCCCGGGCCGGTGGGAGCGGCGGGCCGGGAAGGGGGTGCGGCGGGCGCCGCGGCGGCCCGGGCGGCCGGGGCAGGGGCGGCGGCCCGGGAGGCTGCGAGGGGGGCCTTCTCGGCCTCCTCCGCCGCTGCGGAGGCGGCGGCCGCGGCGAGGGCGGCATCCAGCCGGGCGGCGACGTCGGCGGGCATCGGCGGGGCTTCGACGGCGCCGAGCAGTGCCTGGACCTCGCCGAGCGCGTCGGCGCTCTCGCGGCACTCGGCGCAGCCGTCCAGGTGCCGACGCAGCGTCCGGGCGGCGTCGGCGGACTCGATCAGCCCCTCGGCGAGGTCGGCGAGCTCGTCGACGGAGGGGTGGTCCTCGGCGGGACCGGCGGGGCCGGGGGAGGAGAGGTGGGCCGTCATCGCGTGCTCGCGTCTCCTTCCAGAACCGTCCGACCGGTGTTCGGGCCTGTCCCTGTGACGGTGCCGGTGCCCGTCGGGTTCCCCGGCGCGTTCCGCCGAGGTGGCGGGGCCGCGCCGGGGGCGTTCGGTGTTTCACGTGAAACATCCGTTCCGCCGCCGCTCTCGCGCAGGTGGCGGACCAGCGGGAGCAGCCGGGCCCGGCCCCGGGCGCAGCGGCTCTTCACCGTGCCCACCGGGACGCCCAGCAGCTCGGCGGCCTCGGCGACGGGGTAGCCCTGCATGTCGACCAGGACCAGCGCGGCCCGCTGCTCGGCGGGCAGCTCGGCGAGCGCGGCGGCCAGCTCGCGCTGCACCTCGGCCCGGACCACCGGGGAGTCGGCCGGTTCCGCGGCGCCGACCAGGGTGTCCAGGCGCCGCGGGTCCTCGTCGAGCGGGGTGGTGCGGCGGGTGGCGCTGCGCCGGGCGCGGTCCAGACAGGCGTTGACCACGATCCGGTGCAGCCAGGTGGTGACCGCCGAGCGGCCCTGGAAGCCGGGGGCGGCGCGGAAGGCGGAGACCAGGGCGTCCTGGAGGGCGTCGGCGGCCTCCTCGCGGTCGCCCAGGGTGCGCAGGGCGACCGCCCAGAGCCGGTCGCGGTGGCGGTTCACCAGGAGGCCGAAGGCGTCCGGGTCGCCGGCGACGTGCCGGGCGAGCAGCGCCGCGTCGTCCTCCGCCACCGTCACCCCTCGCCCCCCTCGCCGTCGTTCCGCAGGCCGGACCTCCGGTCAGCCGGAGACCTTGACCTCGGCGACCTGCCCGCGGAACTTGCCATCCGTATCCTTCGGCAGGCTGGTCAGCCAGATCAAGAGGAAGCGGGTGTTCGTCGGGGCGTTGAGGGCGAAGTCGACGCTGCTGCCGCTCTTCTTCCCCACGGTCGTGAAGGAGGTCAGCGGCGCCTTCTGCGGGTTGTCCGCCGCCTGGCCGTTCGGGATCCGCAGCTCGGCCGTGGTGGTGCCGACGAACTGGACGTTCACCGAGCTGACGGCGTGCGGCGAGCCGAGGTCGATCAGCAGACCGGTGCCCTCCTTGTAGCCGCCCGGGACGAACTGGTCGTCGTAGCCGAAGGTCGGCCAGCTCGTGCTGGGGTCGCCGTCGATGGCCTTGGGGAGGGCCCAGGCGGATTCCGCCGAGTCGCCCTTCGGGTTGTACGAGAGGGCGGCCCTGGGCGCGATCGGCGTCGGGTTGTGGGTGCTGGCCTGCGGGGTCGGTGCGTCGCTGGTGGCCGAGGCCCGCGGGGGGGTGCCCGGTCCGGTGTTGCGCAGGTTGTCCACGAACTGCCAGGAGGCGACGCCGATGGCGCCCAGGGCGACCGTCCAGGCCGTCGCCTTGACGACTCGGCGCAGCCGCCGCCGGGTGCGCCGGTTCGAGGTCGGCCGGGACGAGGCGGGCAGCGGGGCGACGGCCGGGTCGGCCACCCGGGTCGGGTTGGGCGCGGTCGGCAGCGCGTGGGTGTTGTGCCGGGGCGGGGCAGGGAAGGCGGGCAGCTCCGGTTCGGGCTGGCGGATCCGGGGCATCCGCGCGATCGCCCGGGTCAGCTCCTCCGGGGTGGTGATCGGCTCGGCGTGGTGCGGCGGGTGGTCGAACAGGGCCCGCGCGGCCAGCTCGGACAGGCCCTTGTGGACGCCCGCGCGGACCTGGTCCGGCGCGGCGTTCTGGAGGCCCTTGGGCAGGCCCTGGAGGTCGTAGCGGTCCTCCGGGTAGGGCCAGCGGTGGGTGAGCGCGGCGAACAGCAGGGCGCCGATCGCGCGGGTGTCGGTGCGCTCGGAGCCGTCGGTGCCGTCCTCGTCGGGCAGCCCGCGCAGGGCGGCGTCCACCGCGATGCCGTTGATCCGGTACTGGCCGCTGTCGGTGCGCAGCACGCAGCGCGGGGTGAGCCGCAGGTGGGCCTGGCCGCGCCGGTGGGCGGCGGCGACCGCGTCGGTCACCTGGCGGACCATCTGGTACGCCTCGTGCGGCTCCATCGGGCCGTCGGCGAGCAGCTTGGCGAGGTCGGAGGCGTGCGGCAGCCACTCCCGCACGACGTAGACCAGCTCGCCCTCCTGGACGGCGTCCAGGACCTGGACGAAGCGCGGGTCGCCGAGCAGGGCGGCGGACTTCGCGGCGGCGAGCACCTTGCGGGCGCGCTGGTGGCCGGAGGCCATCAGGTGGACGCCGACGGCCCGGCGCAGCTTCTCGTCGACCGCGCGCCAGCTGCTGAAGGTCTCGGTCTGGGAGATGCACTCCTCCAGCCGGTACCGGTGGCCGATCATGTCGCCGCTGTGCCGCAGCGGGGCGGGGAGGGTGCGGGGCAGGGTGGCGGTGTCGCGCGGGTCGACGGTGGGCTGCGGGTCGGTGGGGCGGCGCTTGGCGGCCGCGGGCTCCGGGGCGGCGGGCTTGCGCCGGGCGGTGCCCGCGGCCAGCTCGGCGGCGATCTCGTGGGCCGAGAGCGGAGCGGTGATCTCCGAGGTCTCCTCGCCGAGGGGGGTGTCCTGGCCGGCGTCGGAGGCGTCGGTGCCCGCGTCGGCGGCCACCGGGGTGTCCGGGGCGGCGCCCCGGTCCTCGGGCGCGTCCTCGGCCGGGTCCTTGGAGGAGGTGTCGGCGGCGCCCGCCGGGGCGGCCTTCCCCGCCGTGAGCTCGTCGATCGCCGCGGCCAGTGCGGCCTCGTCCGCCGCCGCGTCAGCTGCTGACGTGTCGACGACCGCCTTGGTGCCATCAGCCACCGTGGTCCTGCCTCCCCTTGTGTCGCCCCGGCTTGAGAGAGTCGCTGGAGCCCGCGGGTTGGCGGCCACGTGCTCCAGGACAATTGTGCCCACTCTTCTCCACCGAGTACGACCGCTGAGGGGCGCGCTCGGTTGCGTGCTGGTGGAGAGATGTGGTGCAGATCCGACACCGGGCCGCCATCTCGCGGCCCGGGCGGAGCCGGGCGCGGGCGGCGGCCCGGCACCCGGCCGGACGGGCGGAGGAGCCGGTGGCTCCCGTTGACACCCGGTCAGGGCGCCCGCTCGTCCGGTCGGTCGGTGTGGTGGATCAGCGGCCCAGCCGGCCGCGCACCATGCCGAGCATGGCGTTGAGCTCCTCGATCCGCAGGCGCTTCGCGATCAGCACGAACACGGCCAGCTGGAGGCCGCCGCCCGCGACGAGGGACAGCACGCTGCCCATCCAGCCGTCGAGCACCTGCTGGACCGCCAGGCTGACGCCGAGGCCGACCAGCGCGGACGGCACGCCGGCGGTGGCCAGCCGGCTGTAGGTCTTGCCGATCCGCTTGCTGTCCAGCCCGCCGATCTTCTTCTTCAGCTTCGGCAGTGCGACCGCCACCCCGACGGCGTAGGCCAGACCATAGCCGAAGGACATCCCGATCACGGCCCACTGGGCGGGCAGCGTGAACCAGCAGAGCACCGAGAACCCGGCCTGGCAGACGGCGACCCAGACGGTGTTGGAGAACGGCGTCCGGGTGTCCTCGTAGGCGTAGAAGCCGCGCAGCATCACGTACTGGGCCGAGTACGGGATCAGCCCGAGCGCGAAGGCCGACAGCATCAGACCGACGTTGGTCGCGTTGTCCAGGGCCCGGTCACCGCCGCCGATCCCGTAGATCGAGCGGGCGATCGCCGGGCCGAGCGACAGGAACAGGAAGGCGCCCGGGACGACCGCCACCGCGCTGGTGCGCAGCCCGTACGACAGGTCGTCGCGGACGGCTCCGGCGTCCTCGTCGGCCGCCGCCCGGGAGAGCCGGGGGAGCACCGCGCTCATGATCGAGACGGTGATCACGGCCTGCGGGAGCTGCCAGATCAGCAGGGCGTTGGAGAACGCCGCGAGGCCGACGCCCTCGTGGCCGCCCTTCTCGGCGGCGCTGCCGGCGGCGGTGGCCAGCTGGGTGATGACCAGGAAGCCGGCCTGGTTGGCGAGCACGAAGAGGAAGGTCCACTTGGCCAGCCGGGCGGCCTTGCCCAGGCCGTGGCCTCGCCAGTCGAAGCGCGGCCGGTAGCGGAAGCCGGCCGACCGCAGGTACGGGATCATCGCCAGCGACTGGACGACCAGGCCGAGCAGGGTGCCGAGGCCGAGCAGCCGGACGCCCTCGGGCGAGATGCCCTCGGGGGTCACGTGCGTGCCGCTGTAGCCGCCGTACACCCAGATGTAGGCGCCGAAGGTGAAGATCACCACGATGTTGTTGAGGACCGGGGTCCACATCATCGCGCCGAACCTGCCGCGGGCGTTGAGGATCTGCCCCATCACCACGTGGACGCCCATGAAGAAGATGGTCGGCAGGCAGTACCGGGCCAGCGCGACCGTGGTCTCGGCGCGCTCCGCGTTCTCCATCATCGGGTGCGAGATCAGCTGCACCAGCAGCGGTGCCCCGAGCACCGCGAGGAACACCACGCCGCCGAGCCCGACCATCACCAGGGTGAGCAGCCGGCTGGCGTACGCGGTGCCGCCGTCCTCGTCGTTCTTCATGCTGCGCACCAGCTGCGGCACGAAGACGGCGTTCAGCGCGCCGCCGCCGATCAGGATGTACAGCAGGGTCGGCAGGGTGTACGCGGCGTTGTACGAGTCGCCCATGACGGCGACGCCGATGGCCGCGGTGATCACCATGGTCCGGACGAAGCCGGTGCCGCGGGAGACCAGCGTGCCCGCCGCCATGATCGCGCTGGAGTTCAGCAGGCTCGCGACCTTGCCGCCGCCGGCCGCCGGGGCGGGCTCGGCCGCGGGCGCCAGCTGTGCGGCGCGCTCCTCGGCGACGAGGTCCGCCAGCGGCTCCACCGCCGGCGGCACCGCCACGGCGGCCACCTGCATGGTGGCCTCGTCCTCGGAGAGCGGCGGGTCGAACTCGATCGGGGGGACGAAGGGGCGGTGCCCGTCCGGGCCGGCGTACTGCTGCTGCCCCTGGTAGCCGCCCATCGGCGGGTACGGCGCGGGGGCGACCGGCGGCACGGCGGCGGCGGGGGGCGGGGGCGCGACCGGCGGTGCCGTCGGGTGCGCCGGGGCGGGCGGGGGCACCGGCGGCTGGGCCGCGGCCTGCGCCTGGTGGCCGCCGAACAGCGCGTCCACCCCGACGTACTCGGTGGTCTCGCTGTCCCAGGTCGAGTGCGCCGGGCCCGGCTCCCACTGCGGCCGGGGCTGCTCAGGGCCGCCCCACTGGCCGCCGCCGGCCGGAGCCGGGGCCTCCTGCCAGGCGGCCTGCACCGGGGTGTCCCAGCCGGGCTGCACGGGCGGCACCGGGGCCGCGAACGGCGTCGGCGCCGAGTACTGCGCCGGCGGCACCGGCGTCGGGTAGCCGCCGCCCTGCGGCGGCAGCTGCGGCGGCACGTCGTACGCGGTGGCCGGCGGCTGAGGCGCCGCGGGCCGGTCGGCCCGCAGACCGTACGGGTCCTGGCCGGCCTGCGGGTTCCCGTACGCGTCGGCCGCGTACGGGTCCTGGGCGTAGGTGTCGGCCACGTACCAGTCGCCGGACGGCGACTCGGCGCCCGGCCGGTTCTCACCGCGGCCCGGCGGCCGCTCCTCGCTGCGCCCGGTCATGTCACCTCTTCGCTGTCGTGGGGGAGGCCGGCCCGGCGTTGCGGGGGGTCGGCGGTATCAAGGACCAACCTTCTCATCACTGGCGGTCCGATCCCGGCCATCCGCGTTGCTGCCGCGCGGTGTCTGCGCGGGGCCGGCCTCGGCGGATCCGCCGTCGGAGCCGTCTTCGGGGCCGTCGCCGGGGCCGTTCCCGGCGGGTTCGCCGGCACCGCCCCCGGCCTCGCCGTCGGGCTTCTCCCCGCTCGCGTCCCCGCCCGCGTCCTGCGCCCCGTCCCGGGCCCCGTCCGCCGCCGGGGCCGGTGCGCCGCCCGCCGCCGGGCCGTCGACCGGCTGGTCGCCGTCGGCGTGCGGCTGCCCGGCCCGCCGCTTGCGCTGGCGCACGAAGCGCAGCGCGGCCAGCAGCAGCAGGGCGGCGGCGGCCGCGAAGACGTACAGCACGCCGTTGGTCACCGAGGTGACGTCCACCCTGAACTGCTGCGGTTCGCCGTACTTCTGCGGGTTGGGGCCGGTGGTCCAGAGCTGGGCGGTCATGTTGACCGGGCCGTTGTTGTGCGCCTCGGCGTTGAACCGGAGGGTGACGCTCTGGGAGGCGGGGATGACCAGTTCCTCCTCCTTGCCCACCCGCAGCCGGTTCGGCTGGGTCGAGGTGAGCACCAGCTTGAGGTTGGTGACGGTCTGGGTGAGGTCGTTGCGGACGCTGACCTGGAGCAGACCGGTGTTGCCGGCGAAGGTGACGACGTTCTTCTTCGGCACCCGGACGGCCCCGGTCAGTTCGTCCAGGTACTTGGCGACGTCCGCGCGGTAGGTGCTGCCGGCCGCCGCGTTGGTGCGCCACTCGGTGGACAGCGAGCGGACCATCGCGGCGCTGAACGGGCCGCGCACCCGCTGGGGCAGGGTGAGCACCCGCATCAGCGTGTCCAGGTTCTGCTGGATCTCGTCGGTGCTGCTCAGCTCGGCCGCGGACAGCTCCGAGGCGCGGACCTGGGCCGGGTAGTCGGCGGCCGCCGGGACGGTGGTGTTGGCCTTCGGGTCGGGCGAGGCCTGGGCCAGGGTGTCCAGCTTGACCGGGGCGAGCCACTTGTTGTCGGAGGCCGTCTGCAGGGCGTCCGCCAGCACCTTGGCGGTGCTCGCGGTCAGGTCGCGCGGCGGCATCACCAGCAGGCCTCGCTGGTTCTGCGGCTGCTCGTGGGTGATCGTGTAGGTCTCGGCGAGGAAGCGCTGGTTCGCCCTGGTCTGCGCCTGCGGGGAGGCGAGGTCGGTCTGGAACAGCGAGGAGACGGTCTCGTCGGCGACCACCGCGTTCTGCCCGTTGCCGATCGGGCGCACCGCGGTCGGGGTGTAGTTCATCGCGTCCGGCTCCGGCATGCTCGCGCCGTTGACCAGGACCAGGCCGTTGCCGGCCTGCTGGGCGACGCCGGCGATCTGCTGGTCCAGGTAGCCCTGGTACGGCCAGGCCACGTCCGAGCGGGTGTCGACGGACAGCCGGCCCTCGACGGTGAGCCGGCCGGCGGTGGCCGCCTTGCCCATGGCGGTGCCCATCCCGGTCAGGTCGGCGCCGTTGTGCGCGATCGAGGCGAGGTCCGGGTCGGCGTAGGGCAGCGACACCACCTGGCCGCCCGGCTTGGCGACGGCGGTCCGCAGCTTGTCCAGCCAGGCCGCGGCGGCGGCCTGGCCGGTGCCGGGGACGGTGTTGTCGTCCTTGGCCGGCTTGCCGACGACGTCCTGGCCCGGCTTCTGCACCCGGTACTGCTTGGTCATCGCGAACGCGGTGTCCAGCAGGTCAGGGTCGACCACCCAGGTCAGCCCGGTCATCTTGGCCCCGGTGTCCACCAGCTCGTACAGCCGGCCGCCCGGGGAGAACTCGGCGGTCAGGCTGTCGTCGCGCAGGACGGGGACGGGCTGGTCGTTGTCGGAGTAGGTCTGCGCGGCCAGCACCGGCGCGTGCACCAGCGGCCAGAGCGTGGTGACCTTGCTGGGCTGCGCCTCGGCGCCGCCCGGGTTGTACGGCAGGAAGGTCCGGGCGATGCCCAGCGGCCGGTCGCGCTGGTTGTCGGCGGTCGAGCCCCAGGCGTCCACCGCGAGCTCGTAGACGCCGCTGTCGGACAGTCCGAGGTCGCTCACCGAGACGCTCAGGGTGTAGGGCTGGTTCTGGCCCGGGCCCAGTTCCGGCAGGGCGTACTGCGGGCTGTCCAGCTCCACGCCGTCGGAGTTGCTCGGGCCGCTGCGGGTGGTCACCAGGGAGAGGTCGCTGCGCCGCTGCAGCGGTTTGCTGGACAGCGGCTTGCGGACGGCCGCGTGGGCGTTCTTGACCGCCGCCTTGCCGGTGTTGGTGACGTGCCCGGTGATCTTCACGATGCCGTTCGGGCTGGCCACCTGCGGTGCCACCGTCTCGATGGTCATCTCCACCGGGTACTCGGCCGAGACGCCGTTGTCGGCGGTCGGCCGGATGCCGCCCCCGGCGGGTAGCGCCGCGGCCGGGGCGACCGCCGAGAACAGGGCCAGGGCGGCCCCGCAGACGGCGGCGAGGCGGCGGGCCGCCCGCCCCGCGCGCCGCCCCGTACCGTGCCCTTCGACGGGGCGTTCGGTCCTTCCGGGCCGTCGGTCCGCCCCCAGGCCCGAGTGCCGTGCCGGCTCACTCACTCGTTCCGCCCTCGCCGTTCTCGATCGCTCGCTGCTGATGCTGTTCGCTTGACGTTCTTCGCTTGACGCTGTTCGCCGCGCTGGTGCCGCGGGAGCTCCGCCGTCCTCGGCGGCACGCGACACCGCATCCCCTGTCCGGTGCCCGAGACTCGTCCACCGGCATGGTAACGATGCAGCCCGTGGTGCAGTGTTGCGGGCCTTGGGGTGAGACGCCCAAAACGCGCGGGCGGTTGACCTGCCGGGCCACGTACTCTTGTGAGCCGTGTCCACTGCCAATGAGTCCACCGCGCACCTCGACCGTTCCAGCACCGCCGTCCAGGCCGTCCCAGGCCTGAGCGAGGCCCAGACCCTGGGGCTGCAAGAGCTGCTGCGGGTGTCGCCGGTGGCCGACGAGATCGCCCGTCGGTTCGAGGCGGCCGGCCACCGGCTGGCCCTGGTCGGCGGCTCGGTGCGGGACGCCCTGCTCGGCAGGCTCGGCAACGACCTGGACTTCACCACCGACGCCCGCCCGCAGCAGGTGCTCAGGCTGGTCAAGGGCTGGGCGGACGCGGTCTGGGACGTCGGCATCGCGTTCGGCACGGTCGGCGCCCGCAAGGACACCCCCGAGGGCTCCTTCCTGATCGAGATCACCACCTACCGCTCCGAGGCGTACGACCGGACCTCCCGCAAGCCCGAGGTCACCTACGGCGACACCATCGAGCAGGACCTGGTCCGCCGGGACTTCACCGTCAACGCGATGGCCGTCGACCTGCCCGGCCGCGGCTTCATCGACCCGCACCACGGCCTGGAGGACCTGGAGGCCCGGGTGCTGCGCACCCCCGCGACCCCCGAGGAGTCCTTCTCCGACGACCCGCTGCGGATGATGCGCGCCGCCCGCTTCGCCGCCCAGCTCGACTTCGAGCCGGCCCCCGAGGTCGTCGCCGCGATGACCGCCATGGCCGAGCGGATCACCATCGTGTCCGCCGAGCGCGTCCAGGCCGAGCTGAACAAGCTGCTGCTGGCCAAGCACCCGGTGAAGGGCCTGCGGCTGCTGGTCGACACCGGCCTGGCCGACCACGTGCTGCCCGAGCTGCCCGCACTGCGGCTGGAGCGGGACGAGCACCACCGGCACAAGGACGTCTACGAGCACTCGCTGACCGTCCTGGAACAGGCCGTCGACCTGGAGCAGGACGGCCCGGACCTCACCCTGCGGCTGGCCGCGCTGCTGCACGACATCGGCAAGCCGCGCACCCGCCGCTTCGAGTCGGACGGCCGGGTCTCCTTCCACCACCACGAGGTGGTCGGCGCCAAGATGACCCGCAAGCGGATGCGCGAGCTCAAGTACTCCAAGGAGCTCACCGAGGACGTCTCGCACCTGGTCGAACTGCACCTGCGCTTCCACGGCTACGGCGGCGGCGAGTGGACGGACTCCGCGGTGCGCCGCTACGTCACCGACGCCGGACCGCTGCTGGAGCGCCTGCACAAGCTCACCCGCTCCGACTGCACCACCCGCAACCGCAAGAAGGCGGCGGCGCTGTCGCGCACCTACGACGGCCTGGAGCAGCGGATCACCGAGCTGAAGGCCCAGGAGGAGCTGGACGCCGTCCGCCCGGCGCTGGACGGCAACCAGATCATGGAGCTGCTCGGGCTCAAGCCCGGCCCGCAGGTCGGCAAGGCGTACAAGCACATGCTCGAACTCCGGCTGGAGCACGGCCCGCTGGAGCACGACGAGGCGGTGGCCGCGCTGCGGGCCTGGTGGGCCGAGCAGCAGGGCTGAGCGACGCTGCGAGGGGTGGTCCCGGCCGACGCCGGGACCACCCCTCGGGCGTGCCGGGTCAGCCGTGGAGGCTCTGCAGGCAGAGCACGTAGTTGAGGGCCGGCAGGTTGGAGTAGGTGCGGGTGTAGGTGCTGTCCGACTTCGGCTGCTTCTCGCAGACCTTCTCGTCGGACGTGGCCAGGTACTTGAAGACCACCTTGTACTGGGCGCGGGAGTCGCCGCAGGGCAGCATGGTGATCTTCGGGTTGGCGTCGTGGGTCGCGCCGGTGCCGTTCTCGTTGCGCAGGCAGTCGCCGGGGTTGGCCCGGTCGATGCTGTCGGCCGCGGTGCTGGGGGCGGTCGGCGGCGGCAGCGTGATGGTGGGCACCGGCGGCATGCTGAACGTCGGCGAGGGGAACGGCCGCGGCGCGTGGGTCGGCAGCGGCGGCGCCGAGAAGGTGGTCACCGGGGGCACCGTCACCGTCGGTACCGCGATCGGCGCGGCCGGGCCGTCGTCCTTCGGGCCGAGCACTCCGGTGGCGGCCAGGACGAGCGTGACGACCACCGAGAGCGGCAGCAGCAGCATCAGCGCGTGCGGACGCCGGCCCAGCGGGACGCCGGGGTCGAGCTGGGGGCCGTGGCTGCCCGGGACGGGCGGCGGCAGCCGCTTGACCTTGCCGTTGGCGGCGAGGTTCAGCAGCAGGGTGATCGGCGCCAGCAGCACCGATGCCGGGCTCCACCAGCCCTGGACCAGGGTGCGGGCGGACAGGTCGCGCACCGTCGCCGTTCCGCAGGTGCGGCAGAACGGGCCCGGCATCCGCAGCATCCGGTACGCCAGGACCAGGCCCTGGTGGCCGCGGACGGTGGCGTCCACGGCCGGGAAGCCGCCGCAGAAGCGGCAGGCGGGACCGTCCTGCGGCGCCGGCGGCGGGTATCCGTACCCGTACCCGTAGCCGGGCGCGGGCGGCGGGGGGTAGCCGTACGGCTGGTCGGGCGGTGGCGGGGCGGCCGGGTAGCCGTAGCCGGGCGGCGGGCCCGGCGGCGGTGGCGGGGTCGGCCGGCCGTAGGGGTTTCCGGTGGCGTAGGGGTTGCCGTCGTCGGGCGACGGGGCACCGTACGGCAGCTGGGGCGGCGGAACGGACAAGAGATCCCCCGGGGATGCGGTGGTGGTGGAGAGGTCAGGCCTTCCCCGGCAGCGGGGCGCCGGCCGGGGTCATCGGGCCGAGGCAGAGCACGTACCGCTTCTTGTTCCAGCGGCGTCCGCTCTTGCCCGAGACGGCACTGGTGGTCTGCGGTGTCTGCCGGCAGCGGTTCACGTCGGTGGTGTCGCCGAACGTCGAAAGGACCCGGTAATTCGCTTTGGTGTCAGTGCACTTGACGATCTCGACGTCGCGCGTGCCGCTCACTCGGACGCAGTCGCCGGGTTTGGCGCTGCTGACGCTCGGCCCGCTGACGAAGTAGCCGACGGCCAGCGCGAGGCAGCCGCCGACCACGCCGACGATCCGCAGCTTCGCCTTGACGCCGCGCTTCGCGGCGGGCGCCTCGTCGGCCGGGGCGGGCGGCGGGTAGCCGTACGGGCCGGCGGGCGGCTGCTGGCCGTACGGCGGTTGGGCGCCGTAGCCGGGCGGCTGCTGGCCGTAGGCCGGGGGCGGTCCGAAGCCGGGCGGTGCGGGCTGGGGCGGTCCGGGTTGCGGCGGTCCGAAGCCGGGCGGTGCGGGCTGGGGCTGCGACGGGATGTACGGCACCTGCCCGTACGGCGGGGCCGGCTGCGGGGGCGGCCCGTACGGCGGAGGTGGCCCGTACGGGCCGGGCGGTGTGCTCATCAGTTCGTCCCCCGAGGCCGAGTGCTGTCGCTCCGACAGGTCTGACGTACCTTAGCGACTCGGTCGGACGCCCCCGTCCCGAGGGGCCGAGGGCCTTCAGGAGGCCTGGTCGCCGGGGAGCGGCCCGTACCGCCGGGCGGAGCGCAGGTAGAGGAGCGCCGAGAGCCCGTACACCGCGGCGACCCCGACGACCACCACGACCGAGCGGCCGGAGAGCGGCAGCACCAGCGCCGTGACCAGGGCGGCGGTCACGAAGGCGACGTTGAACAGCACGTCGTAGATCGCGAAGACCCGGCCGCGGTACTCGTCCTCGACCGACTCCTGGACCACGGTGTCGGCGCAGATCTTGGTGCCCTGGGTGACCACCCCGAGCAGCAGCGCCGCGAGCAGGCAGGGCAGCAGGGTGAAGCTCAGGCCGAGCGCCGGGACGAAGACCACCGGGGCCGCCAGGCAGACCGTCATCCAGCCGGCCAGGCCGAGCCGCCGGGTGCACCAGGGGCTGATCACCGCGGCGACGAAGAACCCGGCGGCGGACAGGCCGACCGCCTGGCCGAGCGTGACCAGTCCGGCCGCGCTGTCGGCCGGGTCGTTGAAGGTGTACCGGGCGAGCATCACCACGACCACGATCAGCACGCCGTAGCAGAACCGGGCCGCGGTGACGGCGGCCAGCGCGTGCACGGCGGGCCGGCAGTCCCGCACCAAGTGGCGCACGGCGGCGCCGAGTTCGACGGCGGCCCGGACCAGTGCCTGGCCGAGTGCCGGGCGGTCGCCGTGCTTCTCCGGGCCGAGCAGGTCGCGGTCCATCCGGCGGGCGGCCAGTGCGGCCGACAGGTAGAGCAGCGCGGCCACCGTGACCAGCGCGGCGTCGGCCTTCGGCCCGGGGGTCATCACCTGGTGCAGCAGGAAGCCGACCCCTCCGCCGGAGGCGGCGGCGACCGTGCCCAGCGTGGGGGAGAGCGCGTTGGCGGTGACCAGCTGGTCCTGCTCGACCACCCGGGGCAGGGCGGCGGACAGGCCGGCCAGGATGAACCGGTTGAGCGCGGTGACCAGCAGCGCCGAGGCGAAGAACAGCCAGGTCGGCGCCTCCGCCAGGAGCAGGGCGCCGGTGCCCAGGCCGAGCCCGAAGCGGGCCAGGTTGCCGTAGTAGAGCACCTGGCGGCGGCGCCAGCGGTCCAGCAGCACCCCGGCGAACGGGCCGATCACCGAGAACGGCAGCAGCATCACGGCCAGCACCGAGGCGATGTCGGCGGGGGAGGACTGCTTCTCCGGGGAGAACACGACGTAGGCGGCGAGCGAGACCTGGAAGACGCCGTCCGAGAGCTGGGAGAGCACCCGGGCGGTCAGCAGCCGCCGGAAGTCCCGGCCGCGGAGCAGACCGAGAAGCGTGGCACGGTGTGCGGACTGGTGGGTGCTGCCGTTCTCGGTGATCGCCACCCGCCCAGAGTGCCATGGAACCGGCCGCCGTTTCACGTGAAACATTCGCCGAGAAACGGTGAAGGGCCCACGATCCGATGATCGTGGGCCCTCCGGCGCGGCCGGCGGCGGTCACCCGCCGCCGGCTCCGGCGCTCGACCTCAGCGCTCGACCTCGCCGCGGATGAACTTCTCGACGTTCTCCTTGGCCTCGTCGTCGAAGTACTGCACCGGCGGGGACTTCATGAAGTACGAGGAGGCCGACAGGATCGGGCCGCCGATGCCGCGGTCCTTGGCGATCTTCGCGGCGCGCACGGCGTCGATGATGACACCGGCGGAGTTCGGGGAGTCCCAGACCTCGAGCTTGTACTCCAGGTTCAGCGGGACGTTGCCGAACGCGCGGCCCTCCAGGCGGACGTACGCCCACTTGCGGTCGTCCAGCCAGGCCACGTAGTCCGACGGGCCGATGTGGACGTTGTTGGCGCCCAGCTCGCGGTCGCGGATCTGCGAGGTGACGGCCTGGGTCTTGGAGATCTTCTTGGACTCCAGGCGCTCGCGCTCGAGCATGTTCTTGAAGTCCATGTTGCCGCCGACGTTCAGCTGCATGGTGCGCTCGAGGATGACACCGCGGTCCTCGAACAGCTTGGCCATCACGCGGTGCGTGATGGTGGCGCCGACCTGGGACTTGATGTCGTCACCGACGATCGGCACGCCGGCCTCGGTGAACTTGTCCGCCCACTCCTTGGTGCCCGCGATGAACACCGGCAGGGCGTTCACGAAGGCGACCTTGGCGTCGATGGCGCACTGGGCGTAGAACTTGGCGGCGGCCTCGGAACCGACGGGCAGGTAGCAGACCAGGACGTCGACCTGCTGGTCCTTGAGGACCTGGACGACGTCGACCGGGGTCTCGTCGGACTCCTCGATGGTCTCCCGGTAGTACTTGCCCAGGCCGTCGAGGGTGTGGCCGCGCTGGACGGTGACGCCGGTCGGCGGCACGTCGCAGATCTTGATGGTGTTGTTCTCGCTGCTGCCGATGGCGTCGGCCAGGTCGAAGCCGACCTTCTTGGCGTCGACGTCGAACGCGGCGACGAACTCCACGTCGCGGACGTGGTACTCACCGAACTGGACGTGCATCAGCCCGGGGACCTTGCCGGCCGGGTCGGCGTCCTTGTAGTACTCGACACCCTGCACCAGCGACGCGGCGCAGTTGCCCACGCCCACGATGGCTACGCGAACCGAACCCATTCCGGTTGCTCCCTGTGATCTCATGAGGGCCGCCGGGGTCGACGGCACTCGTCCTGCTTCTTCGATGACTGCTTGTACGGGCGCGAGGCGCCCACTCCTGCCGCGCGGCACAGGGCTGACGCGGTGTCAGCGCTCCTGGGCGGAGCGCCCCGGGCGGTCGTACGGTGGCCCGGGCGGGTCCTGGGACCCTTCCTCCTGGCCACGGCCGTCCGAAGTCTTGTGGGGTACGGCGGTGGTGTTGCCGCCGGTGGCGGGCCCGGTCCGGCCGGTGCGGTTGGCCCGCTCGGTCTCGATCAGCTCGTTGAGCCACCGGACCTCGCGCTCCACCGACTCCAGTCCGTGCCGCTGCAGCTCGACGGTGTAGTCGTCGAACCGCTCGCGGGCGCGGGCCAGCGAGTTGCGCATCTTCTCCAGTCGCTCCTCCAGCCGGCTGCGGCGCCCTTCCAGGACGCGCATCCGCACGGCCCGGTCGGTCTGGCCGAAGAACGCGAAGTGGACGCCGAAGTGCTCGTCCTCCCAGGCGTCGGGCCCGGAGTCGGCGAGCAGCTCCTCGAAGCGCTGCTTGCCTTCGGGGGAGAGCCGGTAGACGGTCTTGGACCGCTTGCCGTTGAGCGCGGTGGCCGGGACGTACTCGACGTCCGGGTTGTCCTCGACCAGGAAACCCTGGGCGACCAGGCTCTTCAGGCACGGGTAGAGCGTTCCGTACGAGAACGCCCGCAACGTTCCGAGCAGGACGTTGAGCCGCTTGCGCAGCTCGTAGCCGTGCATCGGGGCGTCGTGGAGCAGACCGAGAACGGCGAACTCCAGCACTCCTGAGCGCCTGCCCATTGCCGTCGTCCTCCTTCCTCTCGGCCGTCGTCCGGCCGCTGCATCGGGCGGTATGCCGCGTCGATGTATCGGCTCGATATATCGAGAACAGTAAACCGGGCCCTCGGAACGGGCAAGGGGGGCACGCGTGAAGGTGATCACAAGCCGACGCGCAGGAGTGATTGGCAACGGGCGTGTAATGATCTGCTGCCGTTTTGCGGTCATTGGGGACTGATGCCCGATTAGTTGGGATTCCCGGCTGCGTACGCTGTCGCGTGTGCACGAGGACCACCTCCGGGGTTAGGGCGGTTGGCGGGCATCGGACGTGAACCCTGCCTTCAGGCTGGAACCGCCTGGCGAGGAGTGGCTGCAACATGAGTGAACGACGGCGAAGGACGCCCAGCCCGGGCGGTGACGGGCAGCAGCCCCCGGGTGGTGGTGGCCGTCAGGGCGGACCCGGCCGGGACGAGGTGAGCTCGGACGGCATCGGCCGCCGGCGCCCCCCGGGCGAACGGGAGACCGCTCAGCAGCCCCGGATGGGCCGCGCCGAGATGCGCAAGGCCGCCCAGAAGGGCGGCAAGGGCGGCCGGCGCGGTGCTGCCGCCGCGTCCGCGGCCGCCGCCGCAGGCCCCGGCAAGAAGCGGTTCATCGACTACCCGCGCTTCGGCAAGACCGGCGTCCGGCGCTGGCTGCCGTCCTGGCGGCAGTGGCTGAGCGGCTTCCTGATCGTCTTCGCCACCTGCGTGGGCGGGGTGTTCTACCTCTACCAGACCACTGAGATCCCGAAGCTCAAGGATCTGATGAAGGACCAGAACACGATCTACTACTGGGCCGACGGCTCGGAGATGACCCGCAAGGGTGAGACCAACCGTCAGATCGTCGAGCTCTCCGACATCAGCCCCAACCTGCAGAACGCCGTGATCGCGGCGGAGAACCAGACCTTCCGCGAGGACAGCGGCATCGACCCCAAGGGCATGCTCCGCGCCGTCTACAACATGGCCAAGGGCGGCGAGACCCAGGGCGCCTCGACGATCACCCAGCAGTACGTGAAGAACGCGTACCTCAGCCAGGAGCAGACCCTCAGCCGCAAGCTGAAGGAGTTCTTCATCACGCTGAAGATCAATCAGAAGATGCAGAAACCGGACATCCTCAAGGGGTACCTGAACACCAGCTGGTTCGGTCGAGGCTCGAACGGCGCCCAGGCCGCGGCGCAGGCCTACTACGGGGTCGACGCCAAGGACCTCGACCTCTGCCAGAGCGCCATGCTGGCCGGCCTGTTGAAGGGCGCGTCGTACTACGACCCCAGCAACCCGGCCAACAAGGAGCGGGCCCAGGGGCGGTGGGCCTGGATCCTCGAGAACATGGTGAAGACCAAGGCCATCACCCCGGAGGAGCGGGCGAAGTGCACCACCTTCCCCGACCCGATCCCGCAGAAGCCCAGCTCCAACATGAACGGTGAGGTCAGCTACCTGGTCGACACCGCCAACAAGTACCTGATGGCCACCGACAAGACGATCACTCAGCAGATGATCGACAAGGGCGGTCTGAAGGTCTACACCACCTTCGAGAAGGACAAGGTCGACGCCCTGAAGAAGGCCGTCGACGACGTCAAGGGCGAGAACCTCAACGCCCAGAAGCGCCCCAACAACGACACCTTCATCCAGTTCGGCTCCGCCAGCATCCGCCCCGGCGACGGCGCGATCGTCGCCCTCTACGGCGGCGACGGCGTGGAGAACGGCCACTTCGACAACAACGCCGACGCCATCGGCGTCCAGGTCGGCTCGACCTTCAAGCCCTTCGTGCTGGCGACCGCCATGCAGATCGGCGTCCAGACGGCCACCGACGACAAGGGCAAGCCGAAGCGGATCAACGCCGACAGCCGCTACCTGTCCGACGACATGTCCGAGATCCGCAAGCCGGACGGCTCGCTGGTGATCGGCGACGACGGCAAGCCCTACCGGCAGAAGAACGAGGACTCCGGCAAGCGCGGCTACGTCTCGCTGCGGGCGGCCATGCAGAACTCGTTCAACGTGCCCTTCGTCCAGCTCAACCAGGACGTCGGCGGTCAGAACGTGGCCAACATCGCCGAGCAGATGGGCGTCAGGAAGGAGAGCTTCGCCGATCCGAAGACCCCGACCTTCGCCCTCGGCACCTCCACCATCAGCCCGATCCGGATGGCCACCGCCTACGGCACCCTGGCGGCCAGCGGCAAGGAGGCCGAGCCCTACTCGGTCACCAAGGTCGAGGTGAACGGCATCGAGCGCCCGGGCTTCGGCAAGAAGGACGCCAAGGTCGCCCTGGAGCCGGCCGTCGCGGACAACGTCACCGACGTGCTGGTGAACGTGGTGAAGAACGGTACCGGGTTCAAGGCCAAGGAGCTGGGCCGCCCGGTGGCCGGCAAGACCGGTACCACCGACCAGAACAAGTCGGCCTGGTGGGTCGGCTACACCCCGCAACTGGTGACCAGCGTCGCGATGTGGCGCGAGGACCCGAGCAAGCACGAGCGGCTGTCGCTCAACGGCACCGGCGGCAAGGAGTCCATCCACGGTGGTGACATCCCGACCGACGTCTTCACCCGGTACATGAAGGCCGCGCTGGCCAACGAGAAGAAGATGGACTTCCCGACCCCGCAGCCGGTCGGCACCGAGGTGGACTCCTCCGGCGCCCCGGTCTCGCCGAGCATGACGCCCACGCCGACGACGAGCGACACCCCGTCGGCCCCGCCCGCGACCCAGCCGGCCAACAACCAGCCGCCGCCGACCAACAACAACCAGCCGCAGCCGCCCGTGTCCAGCCAGGGCCCGGGCTGTGTCCCGGGCGTGGACTGCCCGGGCACGCAGCCGAGCCAGACGTCGACGCACAAGACGACCAACCCCGGTCCGACGAGCAGCTGCGGCCTCCTCGGCTGCAGCACGCCCCCGCCCACGGCGCCGCCGACGGACCCCCCGCCGACGACCACCAAGCCGAGCGGCAGGCCGTCGACCCCGTCCTCGACCGGCGGGGGCGGTGGACAGAACGGGCTGTTGCCCTGACCACCACCCGCTGAGCGGATGAACCGAACGGCGGTGGCGGCCCTCTCCGGAGGGCCGCCACCGCCGTTTCGTCATGATTCGCCGTGCCACCGGGCGACGGAGGCCGGGCCCGTTGCGGGGTCCTCCTCGTCCCGGTGGGGCCGGTGCGGCAGGATGTCCGGCATGACGTCGAGCGATCGTGACGAATCCGCAGGGCCGGCCGGGCCCGGCGACGCCGCAGGACCGGTCGGGCCGGCCGTCGCCACGGCCGCGCCGCCGGTCAACACCGTGGTCGTCCCGGCCGACGAGGACCCGGTGGCGGCGGCCGGCAGCGAGGTGATCGGCGGCCCGCCGGGCCGTCGGGCGCTGCTGGGCGTCTCGTGGTGGATCCCGGCGCGCTTCCTGGCGCTGGCGGTGATCGTGGTCTCGGTGCTCGGCATGGTGCAGAAGGCGCCCTGCTACAACCAGGCCTGGTTCCAGCCGGGTTCGCCGCAGTACATCCACGCCTGCTACAGCGACATCCCGCACCTGTTCTCCGGCCGCGGCTTCTCGGCCGGGCTGCATCCGTACGTGGACCGCATCCCGGGCACCTCGGGGGATCTGCAGTACCTCGAATACCCGGTGCTGACCGGCCTGTTCATGCAGGTCGCGGCCTGGCTGACGCCCGGCGCCGGCACCGCGCAGGACCAAGAGCGGTGGTTCTGGGCGATCAACGCGGGGCTGCTGATGGCCTGCGCGGTGGTCGCCGTGGTGGCGCTCTCGCGCACCCACCGCCGCCGCCCCTGGGACGCCCTGCTGTTCGCGCTCGCGCCCGTCCTGCTGCTGAACGGCACGGTCAACTGGGACCTCCTCGCGGTCGCGCTGGCCGCCGTGGCGATGGCCTGGTGGTCCGGCTCCCGGCCCGGCTGGGCGGGTGTCTTCATCGGCCTGGCCACCGCGGCCAAGCTCTACCCGGTGCTGCTGATCGGCCCGCTGCTGGTGCTCTGCTGGCGGGCCGGGAAGTGGCGCGAGTTCCGGGTGATGCTGGCCGGCGCGGCCGGCTCCTGGCTGCTGGTCAACCTGCCGATCATGGCGGCCAACTGGCAGGGCTGGTCGACCTTCTACGTGTTCAGCAAGCACCGCGCCGAGGACTACGGCTCGTTCTGGCTGATCCTGATGCAGAGCCGGGGCACGGGGCTGGCCGACCTCGACCTCTACATCGGCGTGCTGATGGTCCTCGGCTGCCTGGCCATAGCGTGGCTCGGCTTCTCGGCGCCCCGCCGCCCGCGTTTCGCGCAGCTGGTCTTCCTGGTGGTCGCCCTGTTCGTGCTGGTCAACAAGGTGTACTCGCCGCAGTACGCGCTCTGGCTGCTGCCGCTCGCGGTGCTGGCCCGGCCGCGCTGGCGGGACTTCCTGATCTGGCAGGCCTGCGAGGTGCTGTACACCCTGGGCATCTGGTCCCACCTGGGCTTCGTCACCGGGCCCAAGCAGCACGGGATCGGCGAGGCCTGGTACCACTTCGCGGTCGTGCTGCACCTGCTGGGCACGCTCTACCTGGTGGTCATGGTGGTCCGCGACGCCCTGCAGCCGGACCGCGACCCGGTGCGCTGGGACGGCAGCGACGACCCGTCGGGCGGGGTGCTCGACCGGGCCCCGGACGTGTTCGTGCTGGGCACCGCCCGGACGCTGCGCGAGGAGGAGAGCTACGCCGGATACGCGCCGGCCGGCTCCGAGCAGTGGCTGGACGAGCCAGGACTGCCGGAACCGGCCGAGAAGGCGTAGGCGCTCACGGGCGCTTCGGTCGCTCTAGCGGTCCACCACGCGGTCGAAGTGCGTGGTGGTGTGCCGGACCTGGAGGCCGAGCTCCTCGCCGATCGCGGGGGGCTTGGTCTCGCCGTCCAGGAACAGCAGCGAGACCTGCATGTGCGGCGGCTCGGCGAACCAGAGCTGCTTGCCGGCCCAGTGGAACGGCGACTTGGTCTTGTTGACGGTCGCCAGGCCGGCCCGGGCGATGCCCTTGGCCCGGGAGGCCATGGTCTGCACGTACTTGGGCGCCTCCAGGCCGATGCCGTGCGCGGTGCCGCCGGCCACCACCACGATGTGGCCGTCGGCCGGCGCCGGGTGCTGGCGGTAGCCGTAGCGGTCGCCCTTCCTCACCGGGGTGACGTCCAGCACCGTGGCCCGGACCTCCAGCGCGCCGTGGTCGCCCAGCCAGAGCCGGGTGCCGATCCGGGCCCGGAAGACGATGTCCGGGTAGCGCTGGGCCAGCTGCTCCATGCCGGCCGCGCCGAGGTGGCTGACGTACACGGTGTGCACCGGCACCCCGGCCGCCCGGGCGGTGTCCACCCAGTGGACGACCTCCTCGGTCGGGCTGGAGCCGTCCGGCCGGTCCATCGGCAGGTGCAGCGCCAGGCCCTCGAAGGCGACGCCGTCCAGCTCGGCGGCGACGGCCGTGAGGTCGGCGGCGCTCACCCCGTGGCGGCGCATGGAGGTCATGCACTCCACCACCACCCGGGCGCCGCGCAGCGCCCGCAGCGCGTCCAGGTTCGCCACCGTCCGGATCACCCGGGCGTGCGGCAGCGGCAGGACCTCCTCGCCGACCCGGTACGGGGTGAGCACCAGCAGCTCGCCGCCGTACCACTCGGCGGCGTCGGCCGCCTCGTACGCGGTGCCGACGGCCAGCACACCGGTGCCCAGCAGCGTCGCCTCCTCGGCCAGCCGGTGGTTGCCCAGGCCGTAGCCGTTCCCCTTGGCGACCGGCACCAGGCCGGGGAACTCGGCGAGGACGGAGCGCTGGTGGGTGCGCCAGCGTTCGGTGTCGAGGTAGAGCGACAGCGTCATCGGGTCAGCCTCCTCAGCGGCGGGACATGTAGAGGTCGAGGGCCTTGTGCAGCAGCTTGTTGAGCGGGAAGTCCCACTCGCCGAGGTACTCGGCGGCCTGGCCGCCGGTGCCGACCTTGAACTGGATCAGGCCGAACAGGTGGTCGTTCTCGTCCAGGGTGTCGCTGATGCCGCGCAGGTCGTAGACGCCGCCGCCGAGCGCGTAGGAGTCGCGCATCATCCGCCACTGGATCGCGTTGGACGGCTTGACCTCGCGCTTGTGGTTGGCCGAGGCGCCGTAGGAGTACCAGACGTGCTCGCCGACCACCAGCATCGTGGTCGCGGCCAGCGGCTCGCCGTCGTGGTAGGCGATGTAGAGCCGCATCCGGTTCTGGTCCTCGGCGGTGAGGGCCTTCCACATCCGCTGGAAGTAGGACAGCGGGCGCGGGGTGAACTTGTCGCGCTCGGCGGTCACCAGGTAGAGCTGGTGGAAGATCGGCAGCTCGTCGTAGCCGCCCTGGTACACCTCGACGCCGCTCTTCTCGGCCTTCTTGATGTTGCGGCGCCAGAGCTGGTTGAAGTTCTTGTGGATGTCGTCCAGCGAGCGGTTGGCCAGCGGCACCTGGAACACGTAGCGCGGCTGGACGTCGCCGAAGCCGGCGCCGCCGTCCTCGCCCTGCAGCCAGCCGGCCTTGCGCAGCCGGTCGGCCACCTCGAAGGCGCGCGCCTCGTACCAGTCGGCCTCGACGTCGCGCAGGCGCTTGGCCTGCTTGCCGGCGATGGCCTCCTTGATGGTGGGGGCGTTCCAGCGGCGGATGACGATCGGCGGGCCCATCTTGACCGAGAACGCGCCCTGCGACTTGAGGTGCGCGAGCATCGGGGAGAGCCAGCGGTCGAGGTCCCGGTCGAACCAGTCGATGACCGGGCCCTCGGGCAGGTAGGCGAGGTAGCGCTTGAGCTTGGGCAGCTGCCGGTAGAGCACCAGGCCGGCGCCGACGAGCTGGTTGGCCTCGTCGAACCAGCCGATCGACTCCGAGCGCCACTCGGCCTTCACGTCGCCCCACGACGGCACCTGCATGTGGCTGGCCGAGGCGCGGCTCCTGATGAAGGCGAGGTGCTCCTCGCGGGTGATCGTCCTCAGGCGCAGGCTCATTGCTCGGTGCTCCTCGTCGGTCGGGCTGCGGTGGGCCCAGGTTCTCGGGCTGACCCTATCGTCCGGGGCCCGGGCGCCCGCCGCTGCGGGCGCGACGGCGCCCCCGTCGCGTACCTGTCTCCTTGCAGATACGCCACGGGGGCGCCGAGGGTTCCGGAACGGTGCGACCGGGGCGGCTCAGCCCCAGAGGCCGCCCCGGGCGATGCCGAGGTAGAAGCCGATGGCGGAGGCGCCGAGCGTGATCATCAGCACGAAGCGCTCGGCCGTGGTGACCGAGACGAACATGCCGAGCAGCCCCGTGATGATCCCGAACAGGCCGGTCCACGAGGTCAGCAGGTGCAGGTTGTGGAAGAACGAGGTGGTGAAGGCGATCACGCCCAGCACGGCGGTGAGGCCCACCAGGGCGTTCTCGCGGGGGTGCGGGTGGCCGTCGGTGTTCAGTGTGAGCGCGGGCATGCGGTGGACGGACTGGGCCATGTGTCCCACCTCCTGGCGTGGAGACGAACGGGCAGGAATCCCGTTCCGTCCAGATTGCGGCGGTTGGGTCGGTCTCACAACCCCTATGCGTTTTGTTCGGCCGTCCGGGTGCGGGTAGGCTGTGCCGTCTGCACTGGTGTAGTTGTGCCCCCTTGCGCCCTCTTCCGGGCGACCACCCCGTCGGGTGAGCGGGGCCCGATTGTCGGACCCGGCCGCTACGGTGGCCGGTGTCGTCACTGCTCCGGTGCCGACGCTGCACAACCCTCCTGCCACGGAGAGACCGTGGCCGTTGAGTCCAAAGGAGGTGGGTTACCCATGCGTCACTACGAGGTGATGGTCATCCTCGACCCCTCGGTCGAGGAGCGCGCTGTCTCCCCCCTGATCGAGAACTTCCTCACCGTCGTCCGGAACGCCGGCGGCAAGGTGGAGAAGGTCGACACCTGGGGTCGTCGCCGTCTGGCTTACGAGATCAACAAGCAGTCCGAGGGCATCTACTCGGTCATCGACCTGAAGGCCACGCCTGAGGTCGTCAAGGAGCTCGACCGCCAGATGGGCCTGAGCGAGTCGGTTCTGCGGACCAAGGTCCTGCGCCCGGACACCCACTGAGCCACCTCTGAGGCCTTCGGGTCTCGGGTAGCTCGCGTCCGCTGTTTCACGTGAAACAGCGGTGAACGGACATCTTCCCGAGAGGTCATCACCACCATGGCAGGCGAGACCGTCATCACCCTCGTCGGCAATCTCGTCGACGACCCCGAGCTGCGCTTCACCCCGTCGGGTGCGGCGGTCGCGAAGTTCCGTATCGCGTCCACCCCCCGCACCTTCGACCGTCAGACGAACGAGTGGAAGGACGGCGAGAGCCTCTTCCTCACGTGCAACGTCTGGCGGCAGCCGGCGGAGAACGTGGCCGAGTCGCTGCAGCGCGGCATGCGCGTCATCGTGCAGGGCCGACTGCGCCAGCGGTCTTACGAGACCAAGGAAGGCGAGAAGCGGACGGTCTTCGAGGTCGAGGTCGACGAGGTCGGCCCGAGCCTGCGCTCGGCGACCGCGAAGGTCACCCGGGCCAACCGGTCCGGTGGCCCCGGCGGCCCCGGTGGCGGCTTCGGCGGCCAGCAGGGCGGCGGCGGTGGCCAGCAGGGCGGCTGGGGCGGCGGTGGCGGCCAGCAGGGCGGCGGCAGCTGGGGTGGAAACTCCGGCGGCGGCGGCCAGTCCGGCCCCTCCGACGACCCGTGGGCGTCCAGCACTCCGTCCGGCGGCCAGCAGGGCGGCGGCAGCTGGGGCGCCCCGTCCGGTGGCGGCTTCTCGGAAGAGCCCCCGTTCTAAGAGCTGACAGATTTCGTGCGGCCCGGCCGCCGGCGTCCTGAGGACGCAGGCCGGGCCGTGAACCCCAAATGGAGCACACAATGGCGAAGCCGCCTGCTCGCAAGCCGAAGAAGAAGGTTTGCGTCTTCTGCAAGGACAAGGTCAACTACGTTGACTACAAGGACACGAACCTGCTGCGGAAGTTCATCTCCGACCGTGGCAAGATCCGTGCCCGCCGGGTCACCGGCAACTGCACCCAGCACCAGCGTGACGTCGCCACGGCCGTGAAGAACAGCCGTGAGATGGCGCTGCTGCCCTACACCAGCACCGCGCGCTAAGAGAGGGTGACCAAGTAATGAAGATCATCCTCACGCACGAGGTGCCGGGTCTCGGCTCCGCCGGCGAGGTCGTCGAGGTCAAGGACGGCTACGCCCGCAACTACCTGGTTCCGCGTGGCTACGCCATCCGCTGGACCAAGGGCGGCCAGAAGGACGTCGACGCGATCCGTCGCGCCCGCAAGATCCACGAGATCCAGACCCTTGAGGCCGCCAACGAGGTCAAGGGCAAGCTCGAGGGCGTCCAGGTCAAGCTGGCCGTTCGCTCGGGCGACGCCGGCCGTCTGTTCGGTTCGGTGACCCAGGCCGACGTCGTGGAGGCCATCAAGGCCGCCGGCGGCCCGGCCGTGGACAAGCGCGCCGTCGCGATCGCCTCGCCGATCAAGACCGTGGGCACCCACAAGGTCTCGGTCAAGCTGCACGCCGACGTCCAGGCCAACCTCGACGTCGCCGTCGTCGCTGCCTGAGTTCCGTAGCAGTGGCCTGAGGGCCGGACTCCTCCGGGAGTCCGGCCCTCGGTCGTGTTCCGGCGCGTTCGGTGCTGGAGCGTTCGCTGCCGGCGCCCTCGGCCCCGGCGCCGTCAGCCCCGGACGGCCCCGGTGACCAGCCAGCGGCCGCCGCGCGCCCGCCCGACCAGGAAGGCCGCGCGGACCAGCATGAACAGGTTCATCGCCCACCACAGTCCGGCCAGCCCGGTGCCGGTGGCCGGCACCGCGATCGCCGCCGGGGTGAACACCGCCAGGGTCGCGATCGCCGCCCAGGCCAGGTAGGGGCCGTCCCCGGCGCCCATCAGCACCCCGTCCAGCACGAAGACCAGGCCGGCGACCGGCTGGCTGAGCGCGAGCAGCAGCAGGGCGGTGTCCAACTGCCCCTGCACCGCCGGATCGGGCGTGAACAGCGGGACGTACAGCGGGCGGGCGGCCACCACCAGCAGTCCCAGCAGCACGCCCGAGCCGATGCCCCACTCGACCATCCGGCGGGTGGCGGCCCTGGCGCCCGGGACGTCCTCGGCGCCCAGGTAGCGGCCGATGATCGCCTGGCCGGCGATCGCGATGGCGTCCAGGGCGAAGGCCAGGAAGCTGAACAGCGTCATGGTGATCTGGTGCGCGGCCACCTGGTCGTCGCCCAGCCGGGCGGCCACCGCGGTGGCGATCATCAGCACCGCGCGCAGGCTGACCGTCCGGACCAGCAGCGGACCGCCCGCCCTCGCGCTGGCCCGGATGCCGGCCGCGTCCGGCCGCAGCGAGGCGTGCTCGCGCCGCGCCCCGCGCACCACCACGACCAGGTAGACGGCGGCCATCCCGGTCTGCGCGAGCACGGTGCCCCAGGCCGAGCCGGCCACCCCGAGCCCGGCGCCGTACACCAGGCCGGCGTTCAGGCCGATGTTGGCGGTGAAGCCCGCGATCGCCACCAGCAGCGGCGTGCGGGTGTCCTGGAGGCCGCGCAGCACGCCGGTGGCGGCCATCACCATGAGCATCGCGGGGATGCCCAGGGCGCTGATCCGCAGGTACGTCACGGCGTAGGGGGCGGCGGTCTCCGAGGCCCCCAGGACGTCGGCCGCCCAGGGTGCCAGCAGCACGGTGAGCAGCACCACCGGGACGGCCAGGCCGAGGGCGAGCCAGATGCCGTCGACGCCCTGTTGGACGGCGCCGCGGCGGTCCCCGGCACCGATCCGGCGGGCCACCGCCGCGGTGGTGGCGTAGGCGAGGAAGACGAACACGCCGGTCGCGGTGGACAGCGCGGCGGCGGCGACGCCGACCCCGGCCAGCTGCGGGGTGCCGAGGTGGCCGACGATCGCCGAGTCGGCCATCAGGAACAGCGGTTCGGCGACCAGCGCGCCGAAGGCCGGGACGGCCAGCGCGAGGATCTCCCGGTCGTGCCGGCGTCTGGAGGGGGTCGGGGCTGCGGGAGGGGCGGTCATGGGCTCCAGGCTACTCATCCACAGGTAATGACTGCTAGTGGCAGTTGGCCATTACTCGAATTCTTGAGCGAGGCGCTCGGTCCGCTTCGCGCCCGCGGGCGCCCGGCTGCGTGTGAAGAATTTCTCATGCACAGGCCCGGTAAGAGGTAATGCCTGGTCAACAGGTTGACGGTGGGCAGATGGTCTGGTTATCCACAGAGCCTTCCACAGGGGCGTCCACAGCTTTGCGGCACTTCTCCACAGCCCGGGGCCGCTCGTCCACACCCCCTGTGGATAACCGCCTTGGCTGAACGGCTCCCGGCGCCTTAGCGTGGGCCCTCCGCCCGACACTCCCGCCCGCCCCGGCGTCCGATTTGTCGGTGCCGTGGCGTACAAAGAGGAGCGGCTCCGCTCCACCCAGCCACCGGCAAGGCCCGCTCCAACTCGCACCACTCGCTGATCGGGGAACACGCGTGACCGGCCCCCAGTACGACGACCACGACGCCCCGCCGCCGGAGGAGGACTGGCAGCCCGCCGAGGACCCCTTCCCGGCCGGCGCCTTCGACGACGCGTCCTTCCCCGACGGGCCCGGCGACCGGCTCCCGGTCTCCCGCAGCCGCACCGGCCAGGGCGGCGGCCGGGAGGGCAACCGGGACGGCGGCGGTCGCGAGGGCGGCTTCCAGAAGGGCGGCAAGGGAAGCCGGAGCGGCTCCCAGCGCGACGGTTCGCAGAGCGGTGGCGGCGGCTGGCAGCGCCGCGACGACGAGGGCCAGGGCGGCGTGGACGGCTTCGAGCGCGTCCCCCCGCAGGACCTCGCGGCCGAGCAGTCCGTCCTCGGCGGCATGCTGCTCTCCAAGGACGCCATCGCCGACGTGGTCGAGGTGCTCAAGCCGGCCGACTACTACCGGCCCGCGCACGAGATGGTCCACGGTGCGATCCTCGACCTGTACGCCCGCGGCGAGCCGGCCGACCCGATCACCGTGGCCGGCGAGCTCACCAAGCGCGGCGAGCTCCAGCGCGTCGGCGGCGCCTCCTACCTGCACACCCTGGTCAACTCCGTCCCGACCGCCGCCAACGCCGAGTACTACGCCCAGATCGTCCACGAGCGCGCCGTCCTGCGCCGTCTGGTCGAGGCCGGCACCCGGATCGCCGGCATGGGCTACGCGGCCGAGGGCGACGTCGACGAGATCGTCAACGCAGCCCAGGCGGAGATCTACGCCGTCACCGAGCAGCGCACCAACGAGGACTACGCGCCGCTCGCCGACATCATGGAGGGCGCCCTCGACGAGATCGAGGCGATCGGCTCCCGCAACGGCCAGATGTCCGGCGTCCCGACCGGCTTCGCCGACTTCGACGCGCTCACCAACGGCCTCCACCCCGGCCAGATGATCGTGATCGCGGCCCGCCCCGCGATGGGCAAGTCGACCCTGGCGCTGGACTTCGCCCGCGCCTGCTCGATCCAGAACAAGCTGCCGAGCGTGATCTTCTCGCTCGAAATGGGCCGCAACGAGATCGCCATGCGCCTGCTGTCCGCCGAGGCCCGGGTCGCGCTGCACCACATGCGTTCCGGGAACATGACGGACGACGACTGGACCCGCGTCGCCCGCCGGATGCCCGACGTCAGCGAGGCGCCGCTGTTCATCGACGACTCCCCGAACCTGTCGATGATGGAGATCCGGGCCAAGTGCCGCCGGCTCAAGCAGCGCAACGACATCAAGCTGGTCGTCATCGACTACCTCCAGCTGATGCAGTCCGGCGGCTCCCGCCGGGCGGAGAACCGCCAGCAGGAGGTCTCCGACATGTCGCGAAACCTGAAGCTGCTGGCCAAGGAGCTGGAAGTCCCGGTCATCGCGCTCTCCCAGCTGAACCGTGGCCCCGAGCAGCGCACCGACAAGCGGCCGATGGTCTCCGACCTGCGCGAGTCCGGCTCGATCGAGCAGGACGCCGACATGGTCATCCTGCTCCACCGTGAGGACGCCTACGAGAAGGAGTCCCCGCGCGCCGGTGAGGCCGACCTGATCGTCGCCAAGCACCGTAACGGCCCGACCGCCACCATCACGGTGGCCTTCCAGGGCCACTACTCGCGCTTCGTCGACATGACCCGGGACTAGCAGCGGCCGGGGGCATCGGGGGGCCTCGTCCGACCGTCACCGAGGCGAACGCATCAGTGTGATGAGCTACTGTCCGTGCGGTGAAAACGATACGACAGCTGTCCGCCCGCCGGGCCGGGGGAAGCAAGCAGGCTCGGGCGGGCGGGTCGGCCAGTCGGCTGGGCTGGCTCGACGCGCTTCGCGGCGTGGCCGCCCTGGTGGTGGCGCTCCACCACTTCGACGTCCTGAAGATGCTGCCGGACGGGGTGGCGTCCTTCATCTGGTGGCACGCGGACCTGGGCCTCTACGGCGTCATGCTGTTCTTCCTGGTCAGCGGTTACATCATCCCGGCCTCGCTGGAGCGCCGCGGGGACGTGCGGGCGTTCTGGATCGGACGGATCTTCCGGCTCTGGCCACCGGTGATCATCGGTATCACGGTGGCGCTGGCCATCATCCCGAAGGGCGACGGCTCGGTCGCGCTCTTCGCCACCGATCACGACCTGATCTACGTGGCCGCCAACTCGACCATGCTGCAGGACTTCATGGGCGTCTGGAACGGCCTGGGCGTCATGTGGACCCTCAGCTACGAGATGGTCTTCTACTACATGGTCACCGCGCTCTTCACGGTCGGCCAGCACCGCCGCAGCGGCCCGATCGCGGTCGGCTTCGCCGGCGTGGCGCTGCTCTTCGGCACCTCCATCGCCTCCCACACGCTGACCAGCGACATCACCTCGACCCGCAACCTGGTCTGGGGCTCCGTCCTGATCGTGCTGTTCGGCTTCGCCTGCGTGCTGAGCGGCCGACCGAACCTGACCCGGGTCGGGGCGATCACGCTCGGTCTGCTGGGCTTCGTGCTGATGTACAACAACAGCCGGGCCCCGATGTTCGAGACCCTGATGATCTTCGCGACGATGTTCGCGGGCACCGCGATCTACCGGGCCGAGAACCGCCAGATCGACCGCCTCCAGGCGATCCTGTGCTGCGGCTTCGTGGTCGTCGCGGGGGTGGCCGTCGCCTGGATGTACAACCGTGACGGCATGGAGCAGAACACCTGGACGGCCGGCTGGATGGCCTGGGCCGGCTCCTACCTCGGGGCCTGGATCACGTTCGGCATCGGCATGGCGCTGCGCAAGCGCCGCTTCCCGAAGCCGCTCACCTGGCTCGGCGGGATCAGCTTCTCGCTCTACCTGCTGCACGTCCCGCTGGTGCACACCATCCAGCCGCTGCTGCACGTGCCCAAGGTGCCGCCGACGACCGGCGGCAAGCTGATCTGGACGGCCGAGTACCTCGTCGTGATCATGCTGGCGAGCTGGGTGATGTACCGGCTGGTGGAGCTGCCCGTGCAGAAGCTGGGCCGCAAGGTGGCCAAGGCGGTCGAGCGCCGCTGGCCGGGCGGTGCCCCGCAGCCGGCGGCCGCCGCGTCGATCGGGGCGCCCGCGACCGGCGAGGCCGCCGGGGCTGTTCCGGCCCAGTCCGGGGAGAAGGGCCAGGGCGGGGGCCAGGATCAGGAACAGGTGCCGGTCGAGGTCGGAGCCGGCGGCCCGGGGCAACGGGTCGGCTGACCGCCGCACGGACACACCGAGGGCTCGCCTCCCACCCGGGAGGCGAGCCCTCGGCGCGTGGCCCCCGGGCGCGGTCAGACGGTGACGGTGGAGCGGAAGAGGGTCGTGGCGGTGCCGGACAGCCGGGTGGGGGCGCCGGTGGCGGGGAGGAAGGCCGACCGGCCGCGGGCGAGGTCCAGGGTGGTGCCGTCGGCGGCGGTGAGCCGGGCGGTGCCCTCGGTGCAGAGCAGGATCTGCGGGGCGCGGCCGTCGATCTCGCGGTCCCGGCCGTCCAGGACGAAGCGGGAGAGCCGGAACTCGTCGATCGGGACGGGGTAGAGCTCCTCGCCGGCGGTGCCGTCGACCGGGCGGGGGTGCAGCAGCTCGGGGGCGCAGGCCTCGAAGACCAGGACCTTCAGCAGCTCGGGCAGGTCGATGTGCTTGGGGGTGAGGCCGGCCCGCAGCACGTTGTCGGAGTTGGCCTGGAGTTCGACGCAGGCACCCGCCAGGTAGGCGTGCGGCACGCCGGCGTCCAGGTAGAGCGCCTCGCCGGCCCGGAGCCGGAAGTGGTTGAGCAGCAGGGCGGCGATCAGGCCGCGGTCCTCCGGGAAGTCCTCGGCGATCCGGGCGTACGGCCCGTAGTCGCCGGCCGGGTCGGTGCGGGCCAGGGCCTCGGCCGTCTCCCGGACGGTCTCCTCGGCGGCCTTCCCGTCCATGGTGAGGATGGCGGCCAGCGTGCCGCGCAGCGCCTCGGCCTCGTCCTCGACGGCCAGCAGGTCGATCAGCGGGGCGAGCCCGGGCACCGCGAGCCCGGCCATCAGCCCGGCCGCCTCGGCGGGCCGCCGGAAGCCGCAGAGTCCCTCGAAGGCGCCCAGCGCGCAGACCATCTCGGGCTTGTGGTTGGCGTCGCGGTAGCTCCGCTCGGGGGCGTCCAGCGGGACGCCGAGGGCGTTCTCGGCAGCGAACCCGGCGCGGGCCTGCGCGATCGTGGGGTGGGCCTGGATGGACAGCGGGATGCCCGCGGTCAGGATCTTGAACAGGAACGGCAGGGTCGGACCGAACCTGGCGACGGTCGCGGCGCCGAGCTCGCCCTCGGGGTCGGCCGCGATCAGCTCGTCCAGCCGGCGGGGCCCCTCGCCCCGGTCGGCCCGGGACGGGTCGCCGGGGTGGGCGCCCATCCACAGCTCGGCCTGCGGTTCGCCGGTCGGCTCCTGCCCGAGCAGTTCGGGCAGGGCGGTCAGCGACCCCCAGGCGTACGGGCGGACGGTGTTGATGAGCCTGTCCATGCGCGCGGTCCTACTCCTTCGCTGGGTGGCGGGTGTGCCGGATCGTCGGGGCAACGGGCCCGGCGGTGCGGGGGGCCGGGCACGGGCAAGGTCATCGACCCTAGCCGACCGGTGTCGCCCGCGAGGAAACGGCGGGTACCGGAGGGGAGTGCCCTGGCCGGACCGGTGGTTCCCGGGCGCGGTAGTAGGATGCCAGGACGCAGTAGTCTCCGCCCTGCACAGCAGTTTCCACCGTGGTCACCCCGTCGGCGGGCTGCCGGCGGAGCCGCGTTCCAGAGTGCGGGCGATGGTGTTCTGACACTCCCCGCCATCGGCCGAGAGGTTTGTACGTGACCGTGAACCAGCAGAGTTTTGCTGATCTCGGCAGGGTCCTGGTGATCATTCCGACCTACAACGAGGCGGAGAACGTCGAGCGGATCGTCGGCCGGGTGCGGGCGGCGGTCCCCGAGGCCCACGTGCTGGTCGCCGACGACAACAGCCCCGACGGCACCGGCGAACTGGCCGACAAGCTGTCCGCCGAGGACCCGAACGTGCACGTCATGCACCGCAAGGGCAAGGAGGGCCTGGGCGCCGCCTACCTCGCGGGCTTCCGCTGGGGCATCGACCACGGCTACGACGTCCTGGTCGAGATGGACGCGGACGGCTCGCACCAGCCCGAGGAACTGGACCGGCTGCTGGGCGCGCTGCGCGGCGCCGACCTGGTGCTGGGCTCGCGCTGGGTGCCGGGCGGCCGGGTGGTGAACTGGCCGAAGTCGCGCCTGCTGCTCTCCCGCGGCGGCTCGACCTACTCGCGGCTGGCGCTGGGCGTGCCGATCCGGGACGTCACCGGCGGCTACCGGGCGTTCCGCAAGGAGACCCTGCTGGGCCTGGGCATGGACGAGGTGGCCTCGGCCGGGTACTGCTTCCAGGTCGACCTGGCCTGGCGCACGGTGAAGGCCGGGTTCAAGGTGGCCGAGGTGCCGATCACCTTCGTCGAGCGCGAGCTGGGCGCGTCCAAGATGAGCCGCAACATCGTGGTCGAGGCGCTGTGGCGGGTGACCGCCTGGGGCGTCTCCGACCGGCTGGCCCGCCTGCGCGGCGCGGTCAAGCGCTGACCTCCACGACGTAACCGCCCGGGGCCCGTCCGTCGTCACGACGGACGGGCCCCGGGCGGTTACGTGCCCTGGGGCAGGCCGCCCACAACGCCGAAGCGCCGGCCGTTTGAACCGCGGTGTGACCTGAGCCGGAAGGCGCGCCCCGCCGGGCGCGCCTTCCGCGCAATCCGACACCGGTACTCCCATGCTGTAGGGCGCAGGAAGTCCGACCGCCGACCAGAGGGAGCAGCCAGTGACGTCGTCCCCGTCCGAGGAGGGCGCCGGCGCGGAGCGCACGGCCGCCGAGGCCGCCGCCCCGGACCCCGAGCGGCCCGCCCGCCCGCTGGAGACCGCCGTCTTCACCGGCCCCGAATCGGCCTTCTTCGCCACCTCCACCCTGATCCTCGGCGAGCGGACCGCGATCCTGGTCGACGCCCAGCTCACCCGCAGCGCCGGCCGCGAACTCGCCGAATGGGTCGCCGGCAAGGGCCGCCGACTGCTCGCCATCGTCGTCACCCACCACCACCCCGACCACTACTTCGGCGCCGAGGAGGTGCTGAGGCTCTTCCCCGACGCCCGGCTGCTGGCCGCGCCCGCCGTGGTCGACGGCATCCGGCGCACCGCCGCCGCCAAGGTCGCCCAGTGGAAGCCGGTCTACGGCGACGACATCCCGGACCACCCGCTGATCCCCGCCCCGCTGCTGCCGCAGCCGCTCATGCTCGACCGCCAGGTCATCCCCGTGCTGCTGCTCGGCCAGGCCGACTGCGGCGACTCGACGGTCGTCCACGTGCCGAGCATCCGGACGGTGATCGCCGGGGACTTCGCCTACAACGGCACCCACGTCTGGACCGCCGACACCACCCCGGCCCAGCGCACCACCTGGGGCCACAACCTCGGCCGGATCGCCGACCTCGGCGTGGACCGGGTCATCGCCGGCCACCGCGCCCCCGACCAGGGCGACGACGCCGCCCGGGTGCTCGCCTTCACCGGCGAGTACCTCCAGGACTTCGACCGGCTGCTGGCCGAGCACCCGCACGACCCGGAGGCACTGGTCACCGCGATGAACGAGCGGTACGGGGAGCTGACGCTGCCGGCCATCCTGGAACTGGGCGCCGCCGCCAACGCCGCCCGGGCGGCGCGAGGGGGCGAGATCGTCGAGGCGGAGATCGTCGAGGACGACATCATCGAGGCGGAGATCGTCGAGGACGAGCTCGTCGAGGAGCCCGAGGAGTCCACGGAGTCCACGGAGCCCGAGGAGCCCGGGAAGTCCCCGGAGCCCGGGACGGGCGGAGCAGAGTAGGGCGGATACTGGCCGCATGACGCCCTACGACGTGATCGTCCCGGCCGGCGGGGCCGCCCGTCGCCTCGGCGGGGCCGACAAACCCGGGCTGACCGTGGGCGAGACCACCCTGCTCGACCGGGTGCTCGCCGCCTGCGCGGGCGCCCGCACCACCGTCGTGGTCGGCCCCGGCCGGCCGACCGCGCGCACCGGCGTCCGCTGGACCAGGGAGCAGCCGCCGGGCGGTGGGCCGGTCGCCGCCGTCGCCGCCGGACTCGACCTGGTCACCGCGCCGACCGTGCTGCTGCTCGCCGCCGACCTGCCGTTCCTGGACCGGCGGACCGTCGACCGGCTGGTCACCGCCCTCGCCGAGGCAGGTCCGGCCGTCGACGCCGCCGTCCTGGTCGACGCCGGCGGGCGCGACCAGCCGCTCGCCGCCGCCTACCGCACCGCCCCGCTGCGCACCGCGCTGGCCGCCCTCGGCGATCCGGCCGGCCTCCCGCTGCGCCGCCTCACCGGCGGTCTCGCCCGGCAGTTGGTGGCCGACACCGACAACGTCGCCTACGACTGCGACACCTGGGAGGACCTCGAACAGGCCCGGGAGCGCGACCGGTCGTAGGGGCGCCCTCCGGGTCCGTGTTCACGGCCCGCGTGGGTGTCCGTGCGGGAAACGACGCGCGCCGCACACGGGGCGAACACTCCGGGGAAACCGCCGATCAGGCAGCATGGGCGCATGGAGCGCACGCTGGAGGACTGGATCGCCGAGGTCAGGGCCGACCTGGGCATCGACCTGGACGTCGACGTCCGGGGACTGCTCGACCTCGCCCGGGTGGTCGCGCACGGGGTGGCCCGCCCGGCCGCGCCGCTGACCGCCTTTCTGATCGGCTACGCGGCCGCCCAGCAGGGCGGCGGGCCGGAGGCCGTGGCCGAGGCCGCCCGGCGGACCGCCGCGCTCGCCGAGCGCTGGAGCGCCGACGCCGGGCCGGGCGAGCCGTGAGCGCCGTCGGCCAGACCACCGTGGCCGCCCCGTCGACCGGCCCCGGCGTGCTGAGCTGGGCGCAGGCCCGCGAGGCCGCCCGCCGGGCCGGGCTGCGTCCGCTGCCGGCGGTCGGGCTGCCGCTCGCCGAGGCGCTCGGCCGCACCCTCGCCGAGCCGCTCACCGCGCTGACCGACCTGCCGGCCTTCGACACCTCCGCGATGGACGGCTGGGCGGTCGCCGGGCCGGGCCCCTGGCGGGTCGCCGGGCGGGTGCTGGCCGGCCGGGCCGCGTCCGCGCCGCTGGCCGACGGCGCCGCCGTCGAGATCGCCACCGGCGCCCAACTGCCGCCCGGCGCCACCGCGGTCCTGCGCCGTGAGCACGGCCGCACGGACGGCACGCTGCTGCACGACTGCGGCCACCAATCACTGACCACCGGTCAGGACGTCCGCCCGCGCGGCCAGGAGTGCCGCCGCGGCGAGGCGTTGCTGCCCGGTGGCGCCCTGGTCGGCCCGGCCGTGCTCGGCCTGGCCGCCGCCTGCGGTCACGACCGGCTCGCCGTGCGCCGTCGCCCGGTGGTCGAACTGCTCGTCCTCGGGGATGAGTTGCTCGCCTCGGGCGTCCCCGGTCCGGGCCTGGTCCGGGACGCGCTCGGGCCGCTGCTGCCGCCCTGGCTGCGGGCGGCCGGTGCCGAGGTGGCCGAAGTGCGGTCCGTCCGGGACGACTTCGGGCTGCTCCGGGACGCGCTGCGGCACTCCACCGCCGACATCGTGGTCACCACCGGCGGAACGGCGGCCGGCCCGGTCGACTTCCTGCACCGGGCCCTCGCCGAGGCCGGGGCCCGGCTGCTGGTGGACGGCGTGGCCGTCCGCCCCGGACACCCGATGCTGCTGGCCGAACTCCCGTCGGCCGGCCCCGCCCGGAGCGGGCTTCCGGGCGGGGGTCCAGCCGGGCTTCCGGGTGGGCTTCCGGGCGGGCGGCACCTGGTGGGCCTGCCCGGCAACCCGCTGGCCGCCGTCGCCGGGACGGTCACCCTCGCCCTGCCGCTGCTGCACGCCCGCAGCGGGCGGTCCGCCGTCACCCCGGCCCTCGCACCCACCGCCGTCGGCCTGCCCGGGCACCCGGTGGACACCCGGCTGCTGCCCGTCCGGCGCACCGCCGACGGCGTCGTCCCGCTCGCCTTCGACGGGCCCGCGATGCTGCGCGGCCTCGCCCGGGCCGAGGCGCTGGCCGTGGTCCCGCCCGGCGGCGCGGCGGCCGGCGAACCCGTCGAACTGCTGGAGGCGCCGTGAACGGGCCCACCGGGGCGTGCGCGCCCCACGACAGCGGGGAGGTGACCGCATGAGCAGGCTGCGGGGTGCGCCCGCCCCGGGGACCGAGCCGTGGTCGGACGCCGGGATCGTGCTGCCCGCCCGGCGGAGCGCGCCGGCCCTCCGGCAGGTCGGCTCCCGGCTGCTGCTGGCGCTCGCCGTCCTAGTCGCCACGACGCTGATCGTCTACGTCGACCGGGACGGTTACAACGACAACGCGGGCGACGGGGTCAGCTTCCTGGACGCGGCGTACTACGCCACCGTGACGCTGTCCACCACCGGGTACGGCGACATCACCCCGTACAGCGACGGCGCCCGGCTCACCAACATCTTCGTGATCACCCCGCTGCGCGTGGTGTTCCTGATCATCCTGGTCGGGACCACGCTGGAGGTGCTCACCGAACGAACCCGCCAGCAGTGGCGGTTGAACCGCTGGAGGTCCACCGTGCGCGAGCACACCGTCGTCATCGGGTACGGCACCAAGGGCCGCAGCGCCGTCGACACCCTGCTCGGGCAGGGCGTGAAGAAGGACGAGATCGTCGTCGTCGACCCGCAGCGCAAGGTGATCGACCAGGCCGCCCGGCACGGGCTGGTCGGCGTGGTCGGCGACGCCACCCGCACCGACACGCTGCTGCGGGCCGAGGTGCCCACCGCCGCCCGGGTCGTGGTCGCGCCGGAACGGGACGACACCGCCGTCCTGGTCACGCTGACGGCGCGCCAGCTGAACAAGGGCGCCACCGTGGTCGCGGCCGTCCGGGAGGACGAGAACGCCCCGCTGCTGCGGCAGAGCGGCGCCGACGTCGTCGTCACCAGCTCCAGTTCGGCCGGGCGGCTGCTCGGCCTGTCGATGCTCAGCCCGCACGCCGGCGCGGTCATGGAGGACCTGCTCACCTACGGCAACGGCCTGGACGTGGTCGAGCGCCCCGTCACCCGGGCCGAGGCCGGGCACAGCCCGCGCGCGTGCGAGGACCTGGTGGTCGCGGTGGTCCGCGGCCGGCGGGTGCTCAACTACACCGAGCCCGAGGCCGCCGTGCTCCAGCTCACCGACCGGGTGATCGTGATCAAGTCGACCGGCTGACGCGGGCCTTGCCCGCTCCTCGCCATGACGCGCAGTAGGTTCGGGGCATGCATGCGATGACGATTCCCGTACCCGGCGGTCCCGAGGCACTCGTGTGGGCGGAGGTGCCCGACCCGGTGCCCGGCGAGGGCGAGGTCCTGGTCGAGGTGGCGGCCACCGCCGTCAACCGCGCCGACCTGCTCCAGCGGCAGGGCAACTACAACCCGCCGCCCGGCGCCTCGCCCTACCCCGGGCTGGAGTGTGCCGGGCGGATCGTCGCCCTCGGCCCGGGCGTGTCCGGCTGGGCGGTCGGCGACGAGGTGTGCGCGCTGCTGTCCGGCGGCGGGTACGCGCAGCTCGTCGCGGTGCCGACCGGGCAGTTGCTGCCGCTGCCCAAGGGCCTGGGCTTCGAGGAGGCCGCCGCGCTGCCCGAGGTCGCCTGCACGGTGTGGTCCAACGTGTTCCTCACCGCCCACCTGCGGCCCGGCGAGACGGTGCTGCTGCACGGCGGCGCGAGCGGCATCGGGACCATGGCGATCCAGCTGGCCAAGGCGGTGGGCGCGCGGGTCGCGGTGACCGCGGGCAGCGCCGGGAAGCTGGCCCGGTGCGTCGAACTCGGTGCCGACATCGCGATCGACTACCGCGAGCAGGACTTCGTCGAGGTGCTCAAGGAGGCCACCGGCGGGGCCGGGGTGGACGTGATCCTGGACATCATGGGCGCCAAGTACCTGCAGCGGAACGTGGACGCGCTGGCCGTCAACGGGCGGCTGGTGATCATCGGGCTGCAGGGCGGCGTGAAGGGCGAGCTCGACCTCAACGCGCTGCTGCGCAAGCGCGCCGCGGTGATCGCCACCAATCTGCGCGGGCGCCCGTTGGCGGAGAAGGCGGCGATCGTGGCGGCGGTGCGCGAGCACGTGTGGCCGCTGGTGGAGTCCGGGGTGGTGAAGCCGGTGATCGACCGGGTGCTGCCGCTGACCGACGCCGGCGACGGGCACCGGGTGCTGGAGGCGGGGGAGCAGGTCGGCAAGGTCGTGCTGCGGACCTGATCCTGGTCCGAGGGCCTGCGGCCCGAGGCGGGACGTCCGAAATGCCCTGATCGTCGGATTGTGCGAGGCTGGTTCGGAGCTGTCCCGCCGCCGACCCCGCCGCGCGCGGTCGGCCGTCGGAAGGACCTCCGACCGTGGCCGCACCAACGCACCTCCTCGGGCCGCTGCCCGCCGCGCCGCACCACCGTCGTACCCGCCGTACCGGCCCGGGCCGGGCCCAGCGACTGATCGCGGCGGCCGTGCTCGGGCTCACGCTCCCGCTGGCCGCAGCATCGGCGGCCGCCGCCGCCGTCGGGCCGGCGGCGGCGTCGCCGTCCCCGTTCACCGCTGAGCCCGCCGCCGTGGGCAGGCCGGAGCCAGCGGCCGTTCCGGCGGTCGGGCCGCCGCGGCACCCGCGCCCCGGCCGGGGCGACGCCCGGGTCTACCGGCGCTGGGTGGTGTGGGCGCCCGAGCGCGCCGACACCGCCCCGGAGCGGGCGCCGGACCGGGCTCCCGAGCAGAACCCCGAGCACGCTCCCGAGCAGAACCCCGACCAGGTTCCTGACCGGAGCACCGGGCAGGCCGGTGCGGGGGACCGGCCCGAGGCCGACCAGGGCACCCCGGACGCGGCGGCTCCCGGCGCCGACGCCGCACCGGACGCCGCCACCGCGGCCGCCGCCGCGACCGCCCAGGCCGTCGCCGCCGCCGTCCCCGCCGTCCTGCCCGCCCGCTGGCGGGACGCCTCGACCGTCCAGTTCCCGCTGGGCGCGGGGCTGGGGTTGATCGGCTGCGGCCTGGGGTTGATCGGGCTGCGGCTGCGCCGGGGGTGAGTCGCGGGGTGGGGGCGGCGGGGTAGGTTCCGTGAGGGGTGTGTGCACGCCCCAGGGGGGCCGGGGCGGGCCGGGAGCTGAGTATCCGTACGGATTCCGGGGCGGCGCCCGGGGGCGTACCGTCGTCAGCGGTGGCTCAGGACGGCGGTTGTACGGGGGCTTCCGCCCGACCAACCCCAGTGAGAGAGAATGTTGTTCATGACGAATCCGATGAACGAGCGCTCGTTTCAGCAGCCATTCCAGGCCGCGGGCGGGCAGTCGCAGGACGGCCAGAAGGTGCTGATCGTCGGACCGGACGGGCTGCCCGTGGGCCAGGGGTTCGCCGGCTCGGCGGGGGACGAGGACGAGGGCGACCTGCCGCGTGAGCTCCCGGTGACCGAGATGGTCGAGCAGCCCGCGAAGGTCATGCGCATCGGCAGCATGATCAAGCAGCTGCTGGAGGAGGTCCGGGCGGCGCCTCTCGACGAGGCCAGCCGGGCCCGGCTGAAGGACATCCACGCCAGCTCGATCAAGGAGCTGGAGCTCGGTCTGGCCCCCGAGCTGGTCGCCGAGCTGGAACGGCTGTCGCTGCCCTTCACCGAGGACAGCATTCCGACCGAGGCGGAGCTGCGGATCGCCCAGGCCCAGCTGGTCGGCTGGCTGGAGGGCCTGTTCCACGGGATCCAGACCGCGCTGTTCGCCCAGCAGATGGCGGCGCGGGCCCAGCTGGAGCAGATGCGGCGGGCGCTGCCGCCCGGTCTGCACGGCGGCGAGCCGGACGAGGACGAGCCGGGTCAGGGCCGCGGCATCCGCTCCGGCCCGTACCTGTAACGGGCCGCCGACACCGGACGTACCACGACGGTCCGCCCGGGGCCGGGGCGCCGCCGGAGGGCGCCCCGGCGGTCCGGGGGCAGGACCGGCCCTGGACCGATCACCGTCGGCGTCAGCCGATACCCTGACCCCTGTCGCAGGCCGGTCGCACCGCCGCGGCAGGGGTCCGCCAGGCCCGCGGGCCCGGCCCACCACGCACGGACGAGACCGAACGTCACGGTCGCGGCGCCACGGCCGCGCCGAGGGGGAGCAGAGGACCATGAGCGAGCACGGCAACGCGGCGGTCGGGGGCTCCTCCCTGGGCAACGGCCGCTATGTGCTGCAGCGGCTGCTGGGCGAGGGCGGCATGGCCTCGGTGCACCTCGCGTACGACAGCGTGCTGGACCGGCAGGTCGCGCTGAAGAGCATGCACAACGAGCTGGGCCGGGACGCCTCGTTCAAGGAGCGGTTCCGCCGCGAGGCGCAGGCGGTGGCCCGGCTGGAGCACCCGAACATCGTCACGGTGTACGACAGCGGCGAGGACGTCGCGCCGGACGGCTCCAGCACCCCGTACATCGTCATGCAGCTGGTCGACGGCAAGGGCCTGCGCGAGGCGATCAACGAGGCGGTCGCCCAGTACGGCGCGATGCCGACCGAGGAGGCCCTGCGGGTCGTCGTCGGCGTGCTGAACGCGCTGGAGGCCTCGCACGACATGTCCCTGGTGCACCGCGACATCAAGCCCGGCAACGTCATGTTCGATCGCAAGGGCAACGTCAAGGTCATGGACTTCGGCATCGCCCGGGCGCTGGAACCGGGCGCCACGTCGATGACGCAGACCGGCATGGTGGTCGGCACCCCGCAGTACCTGTCGCCCGAGCAGGCGCTCGGCAAGCCGGTGGACGCCCGCTCCGACCTCTACTCGGTCGGCGTGATGCTCTTCGAGATGCTCACCGGGCAGCTGGTCTTCGACGGCGACTCGGCGTTCTCGATCGCCTACAAGCACGTCCAGGAGGAGCCGCCGGCGCCGTCCACCCTCAACCGGTCGGTCACCCCGGCGGTGGACGCCTTCGTCGCCCAGGCGCTGCGCAAGGACCCGGCGCACCGGTTCCAGAGCGCGGCGGCGATGCGGGACGAGGCGGAGCGGCTGATCGCGGCCGCGAAGGGCGGTGGCAGCGGGCACCCGTTGCAGGCCAGTACGCCGCTGGTGATCAACGAGGGCCCGCGCTCGGTGCACGCGGCGCCGCAGACCCCGCAGACCCCGCAGACCCCGCA
>NZ_JBFBFU010000009.1:103561-270505 GCF_040684355.1 Kitasatospora sp. NPDC091276
CACCCCCAGTACCTCCAGCAGCCTCCGCCGCCGCAGCAGCCGCAGTACCGGACCCCGCCGCCGGCCTTCCAGCCGCCGCGTCCGCAGGGGCCGCAGACCCCGCACCCCCAGTACCTCCAGCAGCCTCCGCCGCCGCAGCAGCCGCAGTACCGGACCCCGCCGCCGGCCTTCCAGCCGCCGCGTCCGCAGGGGCCGCACACGCCGCACCCCCAGTACCTCCAGCAGGCCCCGCCGCAGCGGGCGCACACCCCGCCGCCGCAGCCGATGCCGCCGTACCAGCAGCCGAAGGCGCCCAGCGGCGGCGGCTGCTCGACGGCCGCGGTCGTCATCGTGATCATCGTCGGCGTGCTCGTGCTGGCCGGCATCATCATCGCGATCGTGGTCAACAAGGCGCAGGACAACAAGTCGAAGACCAAGACCGGGCACACCACCGGTGAGCGGCCCGCAGTGGTGCTGGTGGTTGACCTTCCGGTCGACCGGAATGGCCTGCTCTGACGCTTTCCGGCCGGTTCGGGCGTGCCACGGGCCCGCGCCGGAGGCGGTAGCGTTCGGGGATACGAAGCGACAGGGCACCGCGATCCGAGCGAACGCCCGGGGCGAGGAGCGATGGCACAGACGCAGCAGCCGGATGACGGAACGGGTGCCGGAGCTGACGGCCGGACCGGCGGGACGCCGAGGATGCCCGGACCCGGCAGCGACGCCGCGACCAGCGCGTTTCCCCCGGTCGGACCCGGCGGCCCGCAGACCCCCGGCCGCGGTACGGCCGCGCCGCTGGGCACGGTCGGCGACGGCCGCTACCGGCTGACCTACCGGCTCGGCCGCGGCGGCATGGCCGAGGTGTTCGCGGCCGAGGACGTACGGCTGGGACGGACGGTCGCGGTCAAGCTGCTCCGCGGCGAGCTGGCCCAGGACGACATCGCCCGGCTGCGGTTCACCCGCGAGGCACACGCCGTCGCGGGGCTCAACCACCACTCGATCGTCGCGGTCTACGACACCGGCGAGGAGTACGCCGGGGACGAGTCCACGCCGTACATCGTGATGGAGCTGGTCGAGGGCCGGACCGTCCGCGAGCTGCTGGTGGACGAGGACGCGCCGCCGGTCGACCAGGCACTGATCATCATCGCCGGGGTGCTGGAGGCGCTGGCGTACAGCCACCGCAACGGCATCGTCCACCGGGACATCAAGCCCGCCAACGTGATCATCACGACCGCGGGCGCCGTCAAGGTGATGGACTTCGGTATCGCCCGGGCGCTGACCGGCACGGCCAGCACCATGACCCAGACCGGCATGGTCATGGGCACCCCGCAGTACCTCTCGCCCGAGCAGGCCCTCGGCAAGCCCGTCGACCACCGCTCCGACCTGTACGCGGCCGGCTGCATGCTGTACGAACTGCTGGCGCTGCGCCCGCCGTTCACCGGCGACACCCCGCTCTCGGTGGTCTACCAGCACGTCCAGGACATGCCGGTGCCGCCCTCGCAGGCCAACGGCCGGGTGCCGGTCGGGCTGGACCAGCTGGTGCTGCGCTCGCTGGCCAAGAACCCGGACGACCGCTTCCAGGACGCCGACGAGTTCCGCGCGCACGTCCAGCACGCGCTGCGCGAGATGCACGGCGCGGGCGGCGCGGGCTGGGCCGGCACCACGGCCGGGCTGGCCGCCGCGGGGCAGGGGAACACCGACGCCACCCAGGTGATCCGGCCCGACCAGACCGCGGCCACCGCGGCCTTCGGCGCGATCGGCCCCGGCGACCAGACCTCGGTGCTGCCCTACCAGGGGATGGGGGGCCCGGGCGGCCCGCACACCCCGTCGACGCCCTACCCGGGGGCCGGCGGCCCCTACGGCGGTGGTGGCGACGACGACGGCGGCTCCGGCCGCCGGCGCGGGCCGTGGGCCTGGGTGGCCGGCGCCGCGGCCGTGCTGCTCGCGGCCGGGGTCGGCATGGCGTTCGCGTTCAGCGGCAACGAACCCACGAACTCGCACACCGTGCCGCCGACACCGCTCCCGGCGGTCAGCACGACCGAGCCCAGCACGCCGCCCCAGAGCGGCTCGCAGAGCCCGCCCGCATCCAACACCGGCAGCCGGCGCCCGACGCAGCCGACCGAGAACGGCGGCAACGGCGGCAGCTACAACAACGGCGGCAGCGGCGGCAACAACAACGGCAACAACAACGGCAACAACAACATGTCGCCGTCCCCGGGTTCGGGCAAGCACTCGACGCCCGCGTCGCCCAGCCAGACCCCCAGCCACACGCAGCCGCCCACCACGGCGCCCGGTACGCCCAGCACGGCGCCGACCACCCCGAGCACGGGAAGCGGCGGCAGCACGGGGGCGGCCACGCCGCCGCCGGCGACCAAGTCGAACCCGCCGGCCACCCAGCCGCCGGCGACCCAGCCGCCGGCGACGCCCTGATCGGGCCGGGCTGACACCGGTCAGTTGGCGAAGGCGTCCAGGACCTGTTCGTACTCCTGGCACCACCACGTCAACTGGCCGGCCGAGGCGGGGTAGAGCGGGTCGGCCCGGTGGTCGGCCCGCTGGTAGCGCCACTGGAGCATCCAGAAGTCGTTCAGCCGCTCCCACCAGACCCGGTGGACGGCGGCGGCCAGGTGCTCGGCGGTGGCGGCTCCGGTGGCCCGGTAGGACTGCGAGTAGTGGCGGACCCGCACCAGGTCGAGGGTGCCGGACGTCCGGTCGTTGAAGAGCAGCGTGGCGGCGCGGACGGCCTCCTCGGCGCGCGGCTGCGGGCCGAGCTTGTCCCAGTCCAGGACGGCCGCGACCGGGCCGCCGTCGGGGCCGTCGCCGTACAGCAGGTTGAGTCCGTGGAAGTCGCCGTGGGTCCAGCCGGTGGGCGGGGCGGTCTGCGGGGCGGGGCGGCGGTGGGCGTGTTCGGCGAGCAGTTCCAGCCTTTCGGTGAGCCTCCGTTCGACCAGCGCGTCCAGGTCGCCGTACGGGCGGTGGGCGCGGGCATGGCGCCGCAGGTCGCGGGCGAGGTCGGCGCTGTCGAGGGGGTCGGCGGTGCGGTAGCCCGGGGGTTGTTCGAAGGGGGCGCACACGTCGTCGAGCGCGCCGTGCAGTCGGCCGAGCAGCGCGCCGAGCGCGTCGCACTGCGGCGGGGAGAGGTCGGTACCGTGCCGGTGTCGGCCATCCACCCAGGGGAACAGCGCGAACAGCCGGCCGCCGTAGCCGGCCACCGTGCCGGCTCGTTCGGCGCAGGTCAGCGGGGGTGCGACGGGCAGCCCGAGGGCCTGGAGCCCGGCCATCGCCCGGTGGTGGGCGACGATCTTCGGGCGGCTGGCGGTGGCGGCGTCGACGTAGCACTTCAGGAAGTACGCGCCGGTCTCGGTGGTGACCCGGTACCCGCGGTTCAGCAGGCCTTCGGCGACCGGTTCGGCGGTCAGCAGTCCCCCCACCCGGTAGCGGCCCAGGACCTCGGCGAGTGCGGCGCGCGGGACGGGCGGACTGAGGGTCCCTATCGGCGGCGCGGAGAGGTCGGGGCGGGCCGGGGAGCAGGAGAGGGTCTGGCTGAAAGTCACAGCCAGAGGTTAGGGCCCCCGTGCGGGGGCCCTTGACAAGTCGTCAGTTCTGTGATCGCCGTTCTGGTCAGTGCTGCTGGTCCGCCTGGTGCCGTGCCACGAAGGCCGCCGCCTGGGTGCGTCGCTCCATTCCCATCTTGGCGAGCAGACTGGAGACGTAGTTCTTCACCGTCTTCTCGGCCAGGTGCAACTCGTTGCCGATCTGACGGTTGGTCATCCCCTCGCCGATCAGATCGAGGATCCGGCGCTCCTGCTTGGTGAGTTGCGCCAGCCGCTCGTCCTCCTTCTCGCCGCCGTCGCGCAGCCGGGCCAGCACCCGGCTGGTGGCGACCTGGTCGAGCAGCGACTTGCCGGCCGCGACGTCCCGGACGGCGGTGATCAGGTCGGTGCCGCGGATCGCCTTCAGGACGTAGCCGGACGCGCCCGCCATGATCGAGTCGAACAGCGCCTCGTCGTCCGAGAACGAGGTCAGCATCAGGCACTTGATCTCCGGCAGCCGGGACCGGATCTCCCGGCAGACCTCGACCCCGTTGCCGTCCGGCAGCCGGACGTCGAGCACCGCGACGTCGGGGTGGACCGCCGGGATCCGGGTGAGCGCCTCGGCGGCGGTGCCGGCCTCGCCGACCACCTCGATGTCGTCCTCGACCGAGAGCAGGTCGTGCACGCCCCGCCGGACAACCTCGTGATCGTCGAGCAGGAAAACCCTGATTTGTCCGTTATCAGTCACGTCCAAAGCCTCCCATATCACCGTACGGAAGACCTATCGTCCCTGGTGCCGCAGTCAGGCGGTCCGGCCGGGGCGGTCCGAAACCGATACCGAGAACCCCCTTACGTACGGGCTCGCGCCCGGATAACGTGCGCTGGTGTCCTGAAGGCGCCCGAATTGAGAGCTGCGTCACGCGGTCCGTCACCCCCACCCTTCCGACGGCGCGCTGCCCGCGGCACCCTCGGGGTTGTAAGCCCTGAACAAGTAGGACGTCCTAGCGCAAGCGCGCCAAGGGCGGACGCTGGGTAACGTTCTCGTGAGGGACGCCGTCGGAACAGGATCACCACCTGCCCCGCAGTAGGAGCGCACACCCACGCGCGCCCCGCGAGGCGGTGACCGGACCGGTCACCGGCGACCCCGGGCGGCCGGACAGACCGAGGAGTGAACGTGACCGTCAAAAGCACGGCGAGGGCCCGCAAGAAGGCGGCCCCCGGCGTCCCTGACACCCTCCGCGCCACGGGGAAGGACACCCAGCCGGAGCTCGTACAGCTGCTCACCCCGGAAGGCGAACGGGTCGAGCACCCGGACTACCCGCTCACCACCACCCCGGAGGAGCTGCGCGCCCTCTACCGCGACCTGGTGCTGGTCCGCCGGTTCGACGGCGAGGCCACCGCACTCCAGCGCCAGGGCGAGCTGGGCCTGTGGGCCTCGCTGCTCGGCCAGGAGGCCGCCCAGGTCGGCTCCGGCCGTGCCATGCGCACCGGCGACTACGCCTTCCCCACCTACCGCGAGCACGGTGTCGCCTGGTGCCGCGACGTCGACCCGCTCAACCTGCTCGGCATGTTCCGGGGCGTGAACCACGGCGGCTGGGACCCGAACGAGAAGAACTTCCACCTGTACACCATCGTGATCGGCGCGCAGGCCCTGCACGCCACCGGCTACGCGATGGGCATCAGCAAGGACGGCGCCGACGACGCGGTCATCGCCTACTTCGGCGACGGCGCCTCCAGCCAGGGCGACGTCAACGAGGCCTTCACCTTCGCCTCGGTCTACAACGCGCCCGTGGTGTTCTTCTGCCAGAACAACCAGTGGGCGATCTCTGAGCCCACCACCACCCAGACCAAGATCCCGCTGTACCGCCGCGCCTCCGGCTTCGGCTTCCCCGGCGTCCGGGTCGACGGCAACGACGTGCTGGCCTGCCTGGCCGTCACCCGCTGGGCGCTCGACCACGCCCGCAGCGGCAACGGCCCGGTGCTGATCGAGGCGTTCACCTACCGGATGGGCGCGCACACCACCTCCGACGACCCCACCCGCTACCGGCCCACCGAGGAGACCGAGGCCTGGAAGGCCAAGGACCCGATCGCCCGGCTCCGCGCCCTCCTGGAGAAGGAGGGCCTGGCCGACGAGGAGTTCTTCACCGCTATCGAGGCCGAGAGCGAGCGGCTGGGGCTGCGGGTGCGCGAGGGCGTGCGCGGCATGCCCGACCCGGACCCGACCCTGATCTTCGACCACGTGTACAGCGAGCCGCACGCGCTGGTCGATGAGGAACGGGCCGAGTACGTCCAGTACGCGGCCTCCTTCGAGGCGGGGGAGAACCTCTGATGGCCGGTCAGCTCAGCATTGCCAAGGCGCTCAACGGCGCGCTGCGCAAGTCGCTGGAGAGCGACCCGAAGACCGTCCTGATGGGCGAGGACATCGGCAAGCTCGGCGGCGTCTTCCGGATCACCGACGGCCTGCAGAAGGACTTCGGCGAGGGACGGGTGATCGACACCCCGCTCGCCGAGTCCGGCATCGTCGGCACCGCGATCGGCCTGGCGCTGCGCGGCTACCGCCCGGTGGTGGAGATCCAGTTCGACGGCTTCGTCTACCCGGCCTTCGACCAGATCGTCTCCCAGCTGGCCAAGATGCACGCCCGCGCGCTCGGGAACGTCAAGCTCCCGGTCACCATCCGCATCCCCTTCGCGGGCGGCATCGGCGCGGTCGAGCACCACAGCGAGTCGCACGAGGCGTACTTCGCGCACACCGCGGGCCTGCGCGTGGTCAGCCCGTCCAACGCGCACGACGCGCACTGGATGCTGCGGCAGGCCATCGCCTCGGACGACCCGGTGGTCTTCCTGGAGCCCAAGCGCCGGTACTGGGACAAGGGCGAGGTCGGCGACGCCGCCGACCTCGGACTGCACGACGCCCGGATCGTGCGCTCCGGCACCGATGCCACGCTGCTCGCCTACGGCCCGATGGTCAAGGTCTGCCTGGAGGCCGCCGCGGCCGCCGAGGAGGACGGCCGCCGACTGGAGGTCGTCGACCTGCGCTCGCTCTCCCCGGTGGACTTCACCACCCTGGAGGAGTCGGTCAAGCGCACCGGGCGGGCCGTCGTGGTGCACGAGGCGCCGGTCTTCCTGGGCATGGGTGCCGAACTGGCCGCCCGGCTCACCGAACGGTGCTTCTACCACCTGGAGGCGCCCGTCCTGCGGGTCGGCGGCTACCACGCGCCGTATCCGCCGTCCCGCGTCGAGGAGGCCTTCCTCCCCGACCTGGACCGCGTGCTCGACGCCGTCGACCGCGCACTCGCGTACTGATCCGGGGGAGCGAAGATGACCACCGAAGTTCGCTCGCTCCGCGAGTTCAAGATGCCCGATGTGGGCGAGGGCCTGACCGAGGCCGAAATCCTCAGCTGGTACGTCAAGCCGGGTGACACCGTCACCGACGGGCAGGTCGTGTGCGAGGTGGAGACCGCCAAGGCGGCGGTGGAGCTGCCGATCCCGTTCAACGGGGTCGTCGATCAGCTCTTCTTCCCCGCGGGCGCGACGGTCGACGTCGGCACCGTGATCATCTCGGTCGCGGTCGCCGGGGAGGCCGGGGCCGCGGCTCCCGCCGCCGCCGCTGCTGTTGCGCCCGTCGCCGCCGCCGCGCCGGCCGAACCGGCCGAGCCCGAGCGGCGCGAGGTGCTGGTCGGCTACGGCCCGCGCACCGGCACCGCGCAGCGCCGGGCCCGGCGCACGACCACGACGACCGTCACCGCGACGCCGGCTCCGGCCGCGCCGGTCGTGTCGGCTGCTCCGGCGCCGGTCGCGCCGGTCGCGCCCGCCTCGTCCGTCCTGGCCGAACAGCCCGCCGGGGAGCGGCCGTTGGCCAAGCCGCCGGTGCGCAAACTGGCCAAGGACCTCGGCATCGACCTGCGCGCGGTCGTCCCGACCGGCCGGGACGGCGTGATCACCCGCGAGGACGTGCACGCCCACGCGTCCGCCCTGGCCACCGCGCAGGCCTCCCCGGCGGCGCCGGTCGAGGCCGGGCCGGTCGCGGCGGCGGTGCCGGCGCCGGTCACCGTGGCGGGCGACGTCCGGGTGCCGATCAAGGGCGTCCGCAAGGCGACCGCGCAGGCGATGGTGGCCTCGGCCTTCACCGCCCCGCACGTCACCGAGTTCGTCCAGGTCGACGTGACCCGCACGATGAAGTTCGTCCGCCGGCTCAAGGAGAGCGGCGAGTTGGGCCGGGACGTCCGGATCAGCCCGCTGCTGCTGGTCGCCAAGGCGCTGCTCACCGCGGTCAAGCGGCACCCCGAGATCAACGCGCAGTGGGACGAGGCGGCCCAGGAGATCGTCATCAAGGGCCAGGTGAACCTCGGCATCGCCGCGGCCACCCCGCGCGGCCTGATCGTCCCCAACATCAAGGACGCCGGCGGCAAGACCCTCACGGGCCTCGCCGTCTCGCTGGGCGAGCTGATCGACACCGCCCGCCAGGGCAAGACCTCGCCGGGCGACATGCAGGGCGGGACCATCACCATCACCAACGTCGGCGTCTTCGGCGTCGACACCGGCACCCCGATCCTCAACCCCGGCGAGGCCGCGATCCTCGCCGTCGGCGCGATCCGGGACATGCCGTGGGTGCACAAGGGCAAGGTCGTCCCGCGTCAGGTGACCACGCTGGCGCTCTCCTTCGACCACCGCCTGGTGGACGGGGAGTTGGGCTCCAAGGTGCTGGCCGACGTGGCCGCGCTGCTGGAGCGCCCGAAGCGCCTGATCACCTGGGGCTGACGGCCCGGGACGTCACGAACGGGAAGCCACGGAGGGGCCTTCCCCCACACCGCCGTGTGGGGGAAGGCCCCTCCGCTTCTGCCCGCCCGTCGGCCGTCGCTGGGGGCGAGGCCGGCGGGCGGCGATCAGGACCAGCCGATGACGGACGCGCGCATGACGTGACTCCCCGGGGTCACGGGTCTGACGGCGTGGCTGGGCGAGGGCGACGGGCCCGCTCCGGGCGGGGCGGAAGCGTCCCGGCCCCGCCGGTCGCGCTCTCCGTGCCTTCATCCGTACAGACGTGCATCCTCTCCGGGGGTTGCAGGTGGTTTCAAAGACTTTTCCGTGAGCCCCCGGCGCGGCGTTCGGGATACTTCCGGAATGACTGAAGAGCTGACGGTCCGACCGGAGACGGTGCCGGGCGGGGGCGGGGAGCGCCGGTCGCTGCGGCGGGACGTGTCGGGGCCGGCCCTGCTGGCGGGGTTGGTCTGCATCGCGGTGTCGTTCTCGGGTCCGCTGGTGGTGGTGCTCGCGGCGGCGGCCGCCGGGCGGCTGGACGCGGCGCACACGGCGTCCTGGATCTGGGCGGTGGCCATCGGCAGCGGGCTGAGCGGCTTCGCGCTGAGCTGGTGGACCAGGACCCCGGTGATCACCGCCTGGTCCACCCCGGGCGCCGCGCTGCTGGTGACCAGCCTGGGCGCGTACCCGTACCGGGAGGCGGTGGGGGCGTTCCTGGTGAGCGCGGCGGTGGTGACGCTCTTCGGGGTCACCGGCTGGTTCGGCCGGCTGATCGCGGCGGTGCCGACCGGGATCGTCAACGCGATGCTGGCGGGCATCCTGTTCTCCTTCGGCGCCGGGATCTTCGGCGCCGTGCACGGCGCGCCGGTGCTGGTGGTGGGCAGCCTCGCGGCCTTCCTGCTGGCCAAGCGGCTGGCCCCGCGGTACGCCGTCCCGGTGGCGCTGCTGGTGGGCGGGGTGCTGGCGGCGTTGACCGTCGGACTCCCGCTGCACCTGGGCTCGGGCGGGCCGACCCGGCCGGTGTTCACCGCGCCGGCGTTCTCCTGGGCGGCCACGGTGGGGCTGGCGCTGCCGCTCACGATCGTGGTGCTGGCCTCGCAGAACGCACCGGGCCTCGGGGTGATGCGAGCCTTCGGCTACCGGGCGGACGACCGGCTGCTGATCGGGTCGACCGGTGTGGTGTCGCTGCTGCTGGCGCCGTTCGGCTCGCCGGGGGTGAACCTGGCGGCGATCACGGCGGCGATCTGCTCCGGCCCGGAGAGCCACCCCGACCCGCGCCGCCGCTACGTCGCGGGGATGTCCTCGGGCGTGCTGTACGTGCTGGTGGGCAGCTTCGGCGGGGTGCTGGTGAGCCTGTTCACCGGCCTGCCGAAGGAGCTGATCGCGGTGATCGCCGGGGTCGCGCTGCTGGCCTCGCTGCAGGGCAGCCTGGCGGCGGCGGTGGCGGACGAGCGGGGGCGGGACGCGGCGGTGGTGACCTTCCTGGCCAGCGCCTCGGGGATGAGCCTGTTCGGGATCGGCTCGGCCTTCTGGGGCCTGCTGTTCGGCCTCGGCACCCACCTGGTGCTGAACCTCCGCAGGCGCTGACGAAGGGCCTGTCATCGGTCAGATTCCAGTCATTGGGATGACTGGTGTGGTGAGGGTCATTCGGCCAGGTCGGTGACTTTTTCGGCGCGCGGTAGGGGTGACACACCCGTCCGGGTACGTCTTCGCTCCACCACCCGGGCTACGCCGGGTGACCGGAACCCCGAGGACGCACCCGCATGCCACCTGGCAACCCTGGCCGTCTCGTTCGGAGTCTGGCCGCGCTCGTGCTGGTGTCCACCGCCGTACTCCCCGCCGCCCTGGAGCTGGTCGGCCCCTCGCCGTTCGGCGTGATCGGACCGGGGGCCCCCGCCGACCGGGCGGTCCCGCCGCACAGCGCACAGCGCGCCGACCGCCGGCCCGTCACGGCCGCCCCCACCGTCGACATACGCCGCACCGGGGACCCGGCCAACCGGATCACCCTGGTCCTGCTCGGCGACGGCTACACGGCCGCCGAACAGGACCTGTTCCGACAGCAGGTCGACCGGGCCTGGCACGCGCTGATGGCCATCGAGCCGTTCCGCACCTACCAGGGGTTCTTCAACATACGGCGGGTCGAAGTGGTCTCCCCGGTCTCCGGGATAGCCGAGACCGAGAGCCGCGGCCGCAACCCCGCCACCCCGCTCGGCATGCACTTCTGGTGCGAGGGCACCGCCCGGCTGCTCTGCGCCGACGAGGCCGCCACCGCCCGGTACGCGGGCGACAGCTCCGGGCCGCAGTACCTGATAGCCCTGGCCAACTCCACCGAGTACGGCGGCGCCGGCGGCACCGGGGTGACCACCCTGGCCGGCGGCAGCCCGGACGCCGGGCGGATCATCCAGCACGAGATCGGCCACACCGTGGGGGACCTCGGCGACGAGTACGACAGCGCCCCGGACGACGCCGAGTACCCGAACCTCGCCACCCTCGACGCCGACGACATGCGCAAGAAGCAGACCAAGTGGTGGCGCTGGCTGGGCGCGGAGTCCCCGGACGGCGCCGGGACGGTCGGCGCCTACCGCAGCGCCAACGGCCTCTACCGGCCCACCCCCGACTCGGTGATGCGCACCCTGGGCAGCGCCTACAACCTGCCGTCGCGCGAGGCGATCATGGAGGAGCTGTACCGCAGGATCCGGCCCACCGACACCCCGTCGCCGCCGCCCGGCGAGGTGAGCGGGCGGCCCCGGCTTAACGTCCGGCCGGTGCCGCTGACCGGCCCGCGACAGCTGAAGGTCGAGTGGAAGGTGGACGGCGTCGCGGTGACGCCGCAGGCCGCCGACGGCTCCTGGCTGGACACCGACCAGCTGAACCTGGCCCCGGGCCGGACGGCCACCGTCACGGCGACCGTCCGGGACACCACCGACTGGGTGCGGGACGAGGCCTTCCGGGACCGCTACATGACCCGGTCGGTGTCCTGGACGCTGACCGGCTGACGCCCGGTCCGCGGAATCCGTGGAATCCGTGCCCCGTGGAATCCGTGGTCCGCGGAGTCCGTGGTCCGTGGACGATCGACCGCACCCCGCACTGGGCGTCCCATCATGGGATGACTAGTCTGGTCGCACTATGACCGTGGAGCCCGCCCGCTCAGCCGCACCCCTGTCCGTCCCCGCTCCCCGAACCGCCGACCCGACGCCGCCGGTCGCCCCGACGCCGTCCGCCGCCCCCGCACCGTCCCCGCCCGGCGGGCGCGCGGCCTGGCTGGCCTGGTCCATCGGCGTCAGCGTCTACATCCTCGCGGTGATCCACCGCACCAGCCTCGGCGTGGCCGGACTGGACGCCGCCGACCGCTTCGGCATCGGCGCCTCCGCGCTCTCCACCTTCTCGATCCTCCAGGTGCTGGTCTACGCGGCCATGCAGATACCGGTCGGCCTGCTCGTCGACCGGATCGGGCCGCGCCGGGTGCTGCTGCTCGGCGTCGTCCTGCTGAGCTTCGGCCAACTGGCCTTCGCGTTCAGCTCCTCCTTCGCCCCGGCACTGGCCTCCCGGGCGGTGCTCGGCTGCGGCGACGCGATGACCTTCATCAGCGTGCTGCGGCTCGCCGCCCGGTGGTTCCCCGCCGCCCGGAACCCGTTCGTGGCCCAGCTGACCGGCCTCGCCGGAATGGGCGGCAACCTGATCACCACCGTGGTGCTCGCACAGGCCCTGCACCGCGAGGGCTGGACGCCCACCTTCACCGCGATCGCCCTGCTCGGCGTCGCGGTCTTCGCGCTGGTCGCGCTCTTCCTCAAGGAAGCGCCGGCGGCGGCCGTACGGCCGGTCGAACACCCGCCCGCGCCGCGGCCGAACGTCGGCCGGCAGGTCCGCGCGTGCTGGCGCGAACCGGGCACCCGGCTCGGGCTCTGGGTGCACTTCACCACCCAGTTCCCCGGCAACGCCTTCGGCCTGCTCTGGGGCCTGCCCTACCTGGTGGAGGCGCAGGGCCTCTCCCGGGCCGCGGCCGGCGGACTGCTGACCCTGCTGGTGCTCAGCAACATGGCTTTCGGCTTCCTGTTCGGCCGGGTGCTCTCCGTCTCGGCGCGGGCCCGGATGCCGATCGTCCTCACCGTCATCACGGCCACCGCCCTCGGCTGGGCGCTGGTCCTGGCCTGGCCCGGCGGACACCCGCCGATCTGGCTGCTGTCCGCCATCATCGTGGTGATGGGCAGCAACGGCCCGGCCTCACTGGTCGGCCTCGACTACGCCCGCGCCCGCAACCCGGTGGAGCGCCTCGGCACCGCCTCCGGGATCGTCAACATGGGCGGCTTCATCGGCACGATGATCACCCTCTTCGGCATCGGCGTCCTCCTGGACGGCCTCTCCCCGGCCGGCACCGACTCCTACTCGGCCGACGCCTTCCGCTGGGCGTTCTGCTGGCAGTACGTCCCGCTGGCGGTCGGCACCGTGATGATCCTGCGCCTGCGTCGCAAGGTTGCGGCGGAGGAGAAGGGGCTCTGACCTGCGAAGGGCGTCGAAACTATTGCTTTGGGTGATGGTTTCCCGCCGCTACAGCCCGATGCCCCGGAGCACCTCGGTGATCTCTGGCGGCCGTCCGTAGAGCTGGACCCGGTCGATCACACAGAGCACCGTGCCCTCCGGCGGCATCATCGGTGTGCGAGCCGGATGCGCCCCCGGCCGGGTCGGCTGCTCGGCGGCTTCGCGCCGCATGCGGATCAGGTCCACGAGCTTCAGTTTGGGGCAGCCGAGGACGATTCGGCTGGCCCGGATTCCGACCCGTTCTTCGCCCGGGCAGGCGAAGTAGGCGCCGAACGGTGGTCCGCTGTCCTCCTCCCGGGTTGGTAGGTGAAGGACCATCTCGCCGTGCTGGCAGTGGACCGTTCCGTCCGAGTGGACGGTCAGGCCGGGCCAGTCCTCGTGGTCGATCTCGGCGACGATCCGTACCTGTTGTCCGATCGCCTCGGCCAGGGTCTCCGCCATCCGCCGCTGTTGGGTGGGGATATCGGCGTCCCCGCGGCGGACGGAGGGGATCAGCTCGTCGGTAACCCATTCTCGGAACGGTCGGGCCGTGCCTTTGTCCGACCGCATGAGGAGGCCGTATAGACCTGCCTCGCTCACCACGCCGAGTAGTGGATTCCCTCGACGATAGGCTTTCTGACCTGTAGGAATCCGGTAACCCTTGTTCCGAACAAGGGTTACCGACCGTAGGTCGACGACACGGTGCTGATGGTGTTCCAGCACCTTGACGGTATCTGTCGGGTTTCCTCGGCCCAGGACTCGGCACACGTCCGCCGTGACGAACCACGGTTGTCCGTCGATCATCACGACTCTGATCGGTTGCCCCGTGACCGGGAAGCTCGACCGGACCAGAGTCATCTGCTGCTGTTCGTCGTCCATGGGGACGCCCCTCCTTCTTCCGGGTGGTGGCGGGAGTGCCCGGAACAACGAGGTCGAACGGGTGAGGTTCTGGTGTTGGATTGACGGATGGATGCACGAGTGGTGCCGACCCGGCGCGCACTCGTGCGTGTACGCCGGGTGGCGTGCGCTGCGGGGTGGCCGGGGTCAGATGGTGACCGCGAAGGCGGACAGGACGCGGTCGGCGAGTTCCTGGACCTGTGCCGAAAGGTTGAGGCGGCGGGGGCGTAGGGTTTCTGACCTGCGGAAACGTCGTAGCCATCGCTTTTGGCGATGGTTACCGACCACAGGTCGACGGTGCGGTGCTGGTGGGTCTCCAACCTCTTGACGGCGTCGGGCGGATTACGTCGGCCCATGACTCGGCACCCGGCGCGCACTCGTGCGTGTACGCCGGGTGGCGTGCGCTGCGGGGTGGCTGGGGTCAGATGGTGACCGCGAAGGCGGACAGGACGCGGTCGGCGAGTTCCTTGTCGCCGTCGATGGTGACCGGGCCGGGGCGGCCGCGGCCGCAGGCGAGCCGGAGGTAGGTCTCCCAGTCCATGGTGAGCTGGACGTCGGGGGCCAGGCTGATCGACTCGTCGACGGTGCCGCGGCCGGTCGAGTCGACCCGGACGGTGCGCAGGAACTCCACGCGGCCGGTGACGTCCAGGACCATGGCCGTTCCGGCCGGGGCGCCGGCCCGGTGGGCGACGGCCTTGGGCAGCAGCCCCAGCAGGACGTCCCGGGCGATCAGGGCGGCCGGGGAGTCGAGGTTGCCGGGGGTGTCCAGGGCCCGGCGCAGGTCCTGCTCGTGCACCCAGACGTCGAAGGCCCGCAGGCGCAGCAGCTCGTGGTACGGCACGTCGCGGCTGTTCGGGCCGGCCGGCCAGCGCACCGGCTCCAGGGGTGTCTGCTTGGCGTTCCGCAGTGCCCGGGAGCGGCGGATGATCGTGTACTCCAGCTCGCTGGTCATCTCCAGAGCGGTGTGGCAGCGGCGCTTGTCGACCGGCAGTTCGATGTAGCGGGCGAAGTCGGTGGTGACGTGGCGAAGGTCACGCGGCAGGGAGTGGATCGGGCGGGGGTCGCCGAGGAGTTCGGACTCGACCGCGATGATGTGCGAGACGACGTCCCGGACCGACCAGCCGGGGCATTCGGTGGCCCGGTTCCAGGAGCCCTCGGGGAGGGGGGCGACCAGCTCCGATATGGACTCGATGCTCTGGGCCCACGCCTCCGTGTAAGCCTGCACGGTCTGGTTGTCCGTCACGGGAATCTCCGGCCCTCCGTCAGCTTCCTTGCCCTCTGCGCCCGGCCTCCCCGGTCGGCCGGGATGGTCCGGCTTCCAGGCGCACACGCTAACCGCACGTTACGCTGCCGGGAGACAGCTGGGCAGCGCTTTCGGGTGACGATCGTAGGTCTCTTGCCGTGGACGGTGGTACTGTGCGCGCTTCATTGATCCAACTCGGGGTCTCCGACGCCGAGCCGCCCGCCGAACGGCGGGCCCGGGCCGCCGCGCTGGTCCGGGCGCAGCAGGGCGCGGACCTGGTGGTCCTGCCGGAGCTGTGGCCGCTCGGCGGCTTCGCCTACGACCTGTGGTCGGACGGCGCCGAGACGCTGGACGGTCCCACTTCGGACGCGATGGCGGCGGCCGCGCGGGCGGCCGGGGTCTGGCTGCACGCCGGTTCGATCGTCGAGCGCGACCCGGACGGGCCGATCTACAACACCTCGCTGCTGTTCGCCCCGGACGGCGAGCTGGTGCACACCTACCGCAAGATCCACCGCTTCGGTTTCGACAGCGGCGAGGCGGTGGTGATGGGCGCGGGGCAGGAGATCGTCACCGCGGCCACCGACTTCGCCACCCTGGGCCTGGCCACCTGCTACGACCTGCGCTTCCCGGAGCTGTTCCGGGCGCTGCTGGACGCCGGCGCGCAGCTGCTGGTGGTTCCGGCGGCCTGGCCGGCCCGGCGGCGCGAGCACTGGACGCTGCTGGCACGGGCGCGCGCGGTGGAGGAGCAGGCGTTCGTGCTGGCCTGCAACACGGCCGGGACGCACGCCGGGGTCGAGCAGGCCGGGCACAGCATCGTGGTGGACCCGTGGGGCCGGGTGCTGGCCGAGGCCGGCACGGAGGAGCAGGTGCTGACCGTCGAGTTCGATCCGGCCGAGGTGGGCAAGGCCCGCGAGGAGTTCCCGGTGCTGCGGGACCGCCTGCTGGGGATCCCCGCGCCGGTCCAGCGCTGATCCTGGCCCGCCCCGGCCCGGTCCGGGCGGGGGCGTCCGGGGGCGCCGGGGCCTCCGGGGGGTTGGTTTGTACCTTCTCGGGGCGGGTTTGAGAAGATGAGCACTCGTCGTGTTCCCCGCCGCTCGTTGGCCGGTCCGCCGAGGGGCGGCCTGATCGGCCCGCCCCAGGAGGTTGCGCGCATGCCCGGCAACGGCGCAGGCGACACCCGTCCCGTCATCCAGCGCAACAGCCTGCGCGAGCAGATCGCCGGTGCGCTGCGCGAGGAGATGATGGCCGGCCGGTTGGCGGCCGGCCGCAACTTCACCGTCAAGGAGATCGCCGAGCTGTACGGCGTCTCGGCGACCCCGGCCCGCGAGGCGCTGGTCGACCTCGGTGCGCAGGGGCTGCTGCGGGCCGAGCACCACCGCGGGTTCACCGTGCCCGAGCTGGGCTGGGACGACTTCCTGGAGATCTTCGAGTCCCGGGTGCTGGTCACCGACAGCTACTACCGCCAGTTCTCCGCACGCAGGGCGCTGCCGGACCTCGCCAGACTGCCCTCGCTGCGCCGCCGGGCCGACGCGGCGGTCCGGGCCGCCCGGGCCGGGAACCTGGACGTGATGGTGGGCTGCGACCGCCGGTTCTGGCAGGAGGTCGCCGCGCTGATCGGCAACCGCCGGATCGGCGACTACCTGGACTGGCTGCGGGTGCAGTCGTGGATGTTCGCCGCGCCCTACCTGCGGGAGCTGCCCGTTCTGGCCGAGGTCTGCTGGGACCGCCACCTCGACCTGGTCGACGCCATCGGCGCGCGGGACCTGGTCGGCGCGCACCGGATCATCTGCGAGTACAACCTGTACACCGCCCGGCTGCTGGCCGGGCTGGCCGGGCGGCCGCTGGAGTCGGTGACGGTGCTGGGGCTGCTCACCGAACCCCTGGACGGCGATCCTCTGAATAGCGATGCCCTGAATAGCGAACCCCTGGACGGCGAGCCCGGTGGCGGCGGACCCGGTGGCGGCGGGCTCCTGGACGGCGGGCTCGTGCCGCCGGCCCCGTCCGCCGAAGCCCCGCCGGTGGCGGCCGAACCGGCCCCCGGCCAGGCGTTCGACCAGGTCGGGAGGGGCCGGCGCCGGCCGGGCGAGGAGCTCGGCCGCGAACTCGGGCTGGGCCTCGGCCTGGTGCCGCAGCCGCGCTCGGTGCCGTACGGCCGGTTCGGCCGGCGGCTGCCCGAACCGCCCCCGGACGCACCGCAGGGACGGCCCGACCCGCGCCCGGCCCCGGGCCGGTAGGGTGGGCGGTCGTCGAACCGGGCGTCCCGCACAACGGCCGTCCGGGTGCCGACCCCGCCCCCGTCGTCGTCCCGCCCTGCGGGCGACCCCGCCGCCCGGAGAGGAACTGCCGGCCATGGCCTGCGACCTCTGGCTCGTCCCGCTCGTGGACGTGCTGAGCCACAGCCCCGACAATCCCTTCAGGGACGATCTCGCCCTCTACAACGCGGTGTTGGCCTCCCGCGGGCTGCCAGAGGTGCCGGTCTACCAGTACGTCCCGGGGCTGAGCGGGGCGGTCGAGCCGATAGCCGCCTTCGACTACGACTCGCTGCACTTCCTGCGCCGTGCCTACCTGCTGGGCCTCACCGGGCTGGACATCACGCCGGTGGACTCGCTCGGCGGCGACTACGAGCAGCTGCTGGAGATGTTCGAGAGCAGTGCCGAACAGTCGCACCTGGTCTGGCACTTCGACCACGCGGGCGCCTACGTGCCGATAGAGTTCCCGGCGCCGCTGGTGGACGACGCGCTGCTCGCCTCCGGCGGTCCGCTCGGTTCCAGCCACGGGCTGCTGCGCGAACTGCAGGCCGTCGCCCCGGCGCTGGGCCTCGACCCGCTCAACCCGCCGGACCCGACCCGGCCGCTCGGCCCGACCGGCCTGGAGCAGCCGTTCGGGCCGCCGCTGGACGACCTGCACCCCTTCGCCCGCGAGCGGCACGCCTGGGCGGGCCTGTACGCGGCGGCGACCCGCAGCCTCGCCCAGGGCTCGATGGTGGTCTTCGCCTGAGGCCCCGGCAGCCTTTTGCCCGAGGCGTTGCCCGCCGCATCCGCCCGCGCGCCGCGTCTGCCCGGCTGCCGTACCCTCCCGCCGCGTCTGCCCGGCCGCCGCACCCTCCCGCCGCACCGGCCCGCCCGCCACGGCAGGCGGCCCGCCTTCCCGCCCGCTACCGCAGCGGCCCCTCCGGCGGCCGCTGGCGCGGCATGGTGGGCCGGGTGCCCGGCGGCGGCAGCACCCGCACCTGGGCGCCCACCCCGCTCTCGCTGCGCCCGCCCCAGGTGCCCGGGGCCTGGGTGGGCAGCTGGGTCATGGACGCGCGGAACTCCAGCATCCACTCCGAGGTCTCGGTGCGGACCATGTCCGAGACGTCCTCGCAGAACCGGCGCAGCACGCCGAGGCAGCGCTCGGCGGCTTCGCCCGCGGTGCCCTCGGTCGGGCCGAGCACCTCGCGCACGCACTCCGACGCCCAGTCGAACTGGAAGGCCTCCAGCCGGCGTTGCAGCGCCTGCGCGGTGCTGACGTCGCGCATCCAGCCGGAGGTGAGGCCGAACACCCGGTCGGTGCCGTAGCAGGCGGCGGCGAGCGCCAGGCCGACGTAGCCCCAGCTGGTGCCGTGCGAGACCGCGCCGGTCAGGTCGACCAGCGGCGCGGTCACCCCGCCCACCGCGAAGCCGGCCGTGCCGAACCGCAGCAGGCGCGCCCAGCGGCGCTTCCAGATCCGGTCCTTGCGGTACCACTCGATCGCCTCGACCGCCCGCTCCTCGGACCAGCGGTACAGCTCCTCCAGGCGCTCGGCCGGCTCGCCCCAGTCCCCGAGCGGGAACTGTCGAGTGCTCAGATCGGTCCGTCGGCGGGTGGACGCCTGGCGGGCGATGGTCGCGGCGGGCGGGTCCTCCTCGCCGATCTCCTTGCCCCAGGCACTCTCCTCGGGCTGCATTTCCGGCTGGCTCACCTGTGGGGCTCCCTGTGGCGGGCGGACTGCTGGGTCTGGCGGTCCATCGGCTGACGCGACGTCTGCCGTTGGTTGTCCAACAGCACTTCTTACCGCCAAATGGCTGACCATGGGGTCGCTTCCCCGGTGATCGTTACCGGATTCGGCCACCGGAACCCGGGGTGGAAGGGATGCGGGGGTCGGCGAGATTTCACCCGTCCGAGGGAGGGTCCGGTGACCCGCCGTCCTGACTCGGGCACCCGGTGCGCACCGAGCCGGTCCGAGTTGGAGGTTTCTCCGACATCCTCGGCGTACGGACCGCCCCGACTGGAGGATCGGACGGGACCGGAGAGCGGCCGGAACTGGCCACCGACTACCCTTGCCAAGCGTGAAGGTCCTCGTCATCGGCGGCGGCGCCCGCGAACACGCCCTGTGCCGCTCTCTGTCCCAAGATCCCGCCGTCTCCGAGCTGCACTGTGCCCCGGGCAACGCCGGGATCGCACAGGTGGCGACGGTCCACCCGGTCGACCAGCTGAACGGCGCGCAGGTCGCCGACCTGGCCGTGCGGCTCGGCGCCGCCCTGGTCGTCGTCGGCCCGGAGGCCCCGCTGGTCGCGGGCGTCTCCGACGCCGTGCGCGCGGCCGGCATCCCGGTGTTCGGCCCGTCCGCCGAAGCCGCCCGACTGGAAGGCTCCAAGGCCTTCGCCAAGGACGTGATGGCCGGGGCCGGCGTGCCCACCGCCCGCTCCTACGTCTGCACCACCCCGGCCGAGGCCGCCGAGGCGCTGGACGCCTTCGGCGCGCCGTACGTGGTCAAGGACGACGGCCTGGCCGCCGGCAAGGGCGTGGTGGTCACCTCCGACCGCGCGGCCGCGCTGACGCACGCCGCCTCCTGCGAGCGCGTGGTCATCGAGGAGTACCTGGACGGCCCCGAGGTGTCGCTGTTCGCGATCACCGACGGCACCACCGTCGTCCCGCTCCAGCCCGCGCAGGACTTCAAGCGCGCGCTGGACGGCGACGAGGGCCCCAACACCGGTGGCATGGGTGCCTACTCGCCGCTGCCGTGGGCGCCCGCCGGGCTGGTCGAGGAGGTCCAGCGGAGCGTCCTGCAGCCGACCGTCGACGAGCTGCGCCGCCGGGGCACCGAGTTCTCCGGCCTGCTGTACGCGGGCCTCGCGCTCACCTCGCGCGGTACCCGGGTGATCGAGTTCAACGCCCGCTTCGGCGACCCGGAGACCCAGGTCGTGCTGGCCCGGCTGCGCACCCCGCTGGCCGCCGTCCTGCTGGCCGCCGCCACCGGCACCCTGGACCAGCTGGAGCCGCTGCGCTGGGACGAGGGCGCGGCCGTCACCGTGGTCGTCGCCTCCGAGGGCTACCCGGCCGCGCCGCGCACCGGTGACCCGATCGAGGGCCTGGCCGAGGCCGAGGCCGACGGCACCGCGTTCGTCCTGCACGCCGGTACCAGGGCCGACGAGGACGGCCGGGTGCTGAGCGCCGGCGGCCGCGTCCTGTCGGTCACCGCGACCGGCGCCGACCTGGTGGAGGCGCGCGACCGCGCGTACGCCGCCGTGGACCGGATCGCCCTCAAGGGCGGCCAGCACCGCACCGACATCGCCCTGAAGGCAGCCACCGAGTAGGGCCTGCCCCGCCTCCGCCCGCAGGGCGCCGCGCACCGTGGGATTTCCCCCCATGGACGCAGCGCCCTGCGGCGTTTCCGGGGCGGGAGTGACTCCGGGGGCCGGCGCACCGTTCGGCGGCCGGATTCCAGCCCATCGGGTGACAGCACCCGCATCCGGCTGACGTAGCCGGGCGCCCGGCCTTATGGTGCGCTGGATCGCAGTGCGACGTGGCCGTGCGCCGGGGTCGCCGCCGGGTAGCGGTGTTCCCACGGGGGGATGCTGGACGGCGTCCGGCCGGGCGGGTGCCCGGGTGCTTCGCACCGGACCGGTCGTGACCGTCCGGAATCCGGGCGGTGTCACCGGGACGAGTGGAAACCGGGGCGATCCGGAACACCCACTCGGGCCGGTGCGTCGAACATGGCAGAAGCGCCACACAGCATGCACTACCGGGGATCGGACGCCTCCGCTTCCCGGTCGGAACTGATCGTTTCGAGTCGGCTCAGGGCCCGTCGCCGGGCGCCCGAGGGCTCCGAAGGGGGTGCCGCACCGTATGGCCGCAGTCGACACCGCGCGCGCTCACGCCCAGGCGGTCCTGCGGGTCCGTGGTCTCGCCCTGGCCGCCGCCGCCATGCCCGCCGCCGTCGCGGTGGTCCTGCTCGCGGGCCGGTTCACCGGGCGGATCGGCGCACCCGGCTCCTCCGACGCCGCCGGGTGGGACGCCGCCCGCTGGGCGGTCTGCGCGGTGGCCGCGCTGACGCTCCTGGTGGCCGGGCTGACCGCCCGCGCCTACCACCGGGCCGTCCCGCCCCGGACCCCGGCCGTTCCGCTGGAACGCGCCGAGGCACCCGAGCTGTACCGGCTGATCGACGAACTCGCCGACCGGCTGGACGTGCCCGCGCCCTCCACCGTGGCCCTCACCCCGGACTGCGACAGCTGGCTGGAGGACGTGCCCCCGGTGCGGCGGGCCCGCCCGTTCCGGGCGCACCCCGAGCCGCCGGGCCCGGTCCTGGTGATCGGCTCGCCGTTCCTGTGGTGGATGCGGGCCGGCGAACTGCGCGCCCTGCTCGCCCCCGTGGTGGCCGGCACCGCCGCCTCCGCCGACCCGGAGATCGCCGCCGCCCGCCGCTTCCTGCGCAGCCTGGACGCCAGCCTGGACTCCGGCGAGGGTGCCGCCCCCGGCCTCGGCGGCGGCACCCTGGCGGGCCCGCCCCGGCCGCCCGGCCGCGGTCCGGCCGCGCTCGCCGAGCGGATCACCCGCGGGATCACCCGCCGGCTGCTCGGCGCCTGCCGAGGCCACGCCGCCGAGTTGGAGCGCTCCGTGGCGAGCTGGGCCTCCGAGCAGGCCAGGACGGTCGACTACGGCCTGCGGATCGCCGCCCAGGAGCAGGTCGGCCTGGCCTACGCGGGCTGGGACCGGCTGCTCACCCGGGTCGCGCTGCCCGCCTGGCGGCTCGGCCGCCACCCCGCCCACCTCAACGCCGGCGTCGTCTCCGCCCTCACCGAGCTGTCCCGGCGCGACCGCCTGGCCGACGGCTACGGCACCCGGCTCGGCGACCGCCCCGCCTGCGACCTGCTGGAGGAGCCCGGCACCGTCGACCGGGCGGTCTCCCGGCTCGCCGCCGAGCTGTTCTTCGGCAGCCCGGCCGCCGGAGGCTGGCACGAGCTGGAGTGGACCGACTACCCGGCCGACGTGGTGGACGCCGGCTGGCGGGCCCGCGCCGCCGCCCTCCAGACCGCCCTGGACCGGCTCGCCCCCCAGGCCCGTCCCGGCTCCCCGACGCTCACCCGGCTGCTGGTCCGGCTCGCCGAGGGCGAGGGGGAGCAGTTGGCCGCCGCGCTGGCCGCCCAGCTGGCCCGCACCACCGCCCCGGCCCCGCTGCTCGAAACCGCCCGCAGCGGCCGTGACCTGCTGGTCGACCACGTCACCGCGATGGTCTGCTGCGCCGCCGTCGACACCGCGGGCGGCGCGCCCGGCCTGGACTGGCTGGACGGTCCGGTGCTGCTGCTGGGCGGGATCCGCCGCACCGACCTGGCCGGGCCGGTCGCCCAGGCCGTCGAACAGGGCCAGGACGGCCCGCTGCGGTCCTGGCTGGACGCCGCCGACGTGCGTCTGGAGAAACCCGTCCGGTTGTGAGCCGGACAGGCGGCGCTCGGTGCTCCGGCGCGCGCCCCCAAACCGACCGGCGGGCGGTCGTCTCCGCAGGCCGGAGGCCCGGCCGGGGGAGGGCGTGAGATTCCCGGCACCAATTGCGACCGCAGGGTGACGGAGCGCCAGCACTCTGTGGTGTATTAGACCGCACGCACATCCGGGGGGCACGTGCCAACCGGGCGGAAGTGCACCTGGGAGGGGCGCGTGGGCACGGAACTCAACCGCCGCTGGGAGTCCGGAACGCACGCTTACAGCGTCTCCGACCCCTTCGGCCAGGGCCCGCTGCCCTGGCTGCGCAGCCCGGACCAGTACCTGGCCGACGCCGAGGGCGCCGTCCCCTGGTACGTCTCGGTGGACGCGCCCGGCCAGCGGCCGCTGGCGGCCGGCGCCCGGCCCAAGCCGCCGGTCGGCACCCCGCAGAGCGCCAACGACGTGGACCAGCAGATCAAGGGCTTCGCCTCGGCCGGGGTGATCCGCCCCGGCGGTTCGGTGGACTTCCGGGTCACCGTCAACCCGCCCCGCGAGTTCACCGTGGACGTCTGGCGGATCGGCCACTACGGCGGCGACGGCGCCCGCCACATGACGTCCAGCCCGCTGATCGCCGGGCTGGCCCAGCCCGCCCCGCTGGTGGTCGAGCGGACGGTCTCCTGCCACCACTGGTGGCACTCCTGGCGGTTGCAGATCCCGGTGCACTGGAAGCCCGGCGCGTACGTCGCCGTGCTGACCACCGCGGACATGCTGCACCGCAGCCACATCCCGTTCACCGTCCGGGACTTCGAGGACCGGGAGCACGCCGCCGAACTGCTCCTGGTGGTCCCGGACGTGACCTGGCAGGCCTACAACCTGTTCCCCGAGGACGGCCGCAGCGGCGCCAGCCTCTACCACGCCTGGGACGGCCGGGGCGGCCTGGTCGGCGAGCCGGAGGCGGCCGTCACGGTCTCCTTCGACCGCCCGCACGCCACCGCCGGGCTGCCGCTGCACGTCGGCCACGCGTACGACTTCATCCGCTGGGCCGAGCGCTACGGCTACGACCTCTCCTACGCCACCGCCACCGACCTGCACGCGGGCCTGGTCGACCCGGGGCGGCACCGGGCGCTGATCTTCCCGGGCCACGACGAGTACTGGTCCGAGCCGATGCGCCGGGCCGTCGAGCAGGCCAGGGACGACGGCACCTCGCTGGTGTTCCTGTCCGCCAACACCATGTACTGGCGGGTCGAGCTGACCGCCGCCGCCTCCGGCGAACCCAACCGGCTGCTCAACTGCCGCAAGCGGCAGAAGGTCCAGCCGGGCAGCCCGGCCGCCGGGGCGCCCGGTTCGGCCAGCGCGCTGTGGCGGGACGCCGGCGAGCCCGAGCAGCAGGTGCTCGGCCTGCAGTACTCGGGCCGGGTCGCCGCGCCCGTCCCGCTGATCGCCCGGCACACCGCGCACTGGCTCTGGGACGGCACCGGCCTGCAGGAGGGCGACGAACTGCCCGGCCTGGTCGCCGGCGAAGCCGACCGCTACTACCCCAAGGTGGCGCTGCCCGAGCACACCGAGCGGGTGCTGCTCGCACACTCGCCGTACCAGGACCTCGCCGGCCGCACCCGCTACCAGGAGACCTCGCTGTACCGGGCGCCCAGCGGCGCGTACGTGTTCGCGGCCGGCACCTTCGCCTGGTCGCCCGCACTGGGCCGCCCCGGCCTCACCGACGAGCGGATCCAGCGGGCCACCGCCAACCTGCTCGACCGCCTCGGCAAGAACGAGGCCTCCTTCGGCCGGGCCTCCCTCACCCGGAACGGGGCCGCCCTCGGCCAGAAACGGGGCCTCGGGGGTTCGTGAAAGACTGCGGGGGCAGTGACCTCCCCTTTCGCGCGCCCCACGCCCGCGAACGACCCCTGAGGACTGAGACACCTTGAGCGGATTTGTCACCAAGCCCGAGCCGGTCCAGGTGCCCGGCCTGGTCCACCTGCACACCGGCAAGGTGCGCGACCTCTACCGGACCGAGTCGGGCGAGCTGGTCATGGTCGCCAGCGACCGGATGTCCGCCCACGACTGGGTGCTGCCGAACGAGATCCCCGACAAGGGGCGCGTCCTCACCCAGCTGTCCCTGTGGTGGTTCGAGCGGATCGCCGACATCGTCCCCAACCACGTGATCTCCACCGAGGTCCCATCCGGCGCCCCCGCCGACTGGAAGGGCCGCACGCTGATCTGCCGCAGCCTGGACATGGTCCCGGTCGAGGCGGTCGCCCGCGGCTACCTGGCCGGCTCCGGCCTGGCCGAGTACCAGGAGAACCGCACGGTCTGCGGGATCGCCCTGCCGGAGGGCCTGGAGAACAGCTCCGAGCTGCCCGCCCCGATCTACACCCCGGCGCTCAAGGCCGAGGTCGGCGAGCACGACGAGAACGTCTCCTACGAGGAGACCGCCCGCCGGATCGGCGCCGACCTGGCCGCCCAGCTGCGCCGCACCACCCTGGACGTCTACGGCCGGGCCCGGGACATCGCCCGCGACCGCGGCATCATCCTGGCCGACACCAAGTTCGAGTTCGGCCTGCTGGACGGCGAGCTGCTGATCGGCGACGAGGTGCTCACCCCGGACTCCTCCCGGTACTGGCCGGCCGACGAGTGGCGGCCCGGCCGCTCGCAGCCGTCCTTCGACAAGCAGCTGATCCGCGACTGGCTGGTCTCCCCGGCCTCCGGCTGGGACCGCTACAGCGAGCAGCCGCCGCCGGAGCTGCCGGCCGAGCTGGTCGAGCAGACCCGCGCCAAGTACATCGAGGTGTACGAGCGGCTGACCGGCACCGCCTGGGCCTGACGCCCGGCCGCCCGCGAGCCGTGCCCGTGTTCGGGACCTAGATCCAGCCGTGCTCGCGGGCGATCCGCACCGCCGCGTGCCGGTTCTCGGCGCCCAGCTTCCCGGCCGCCGAGGACAGGTAGTTGCGGACGGTGCCGGGGGACAGCGCCGCCCGTTCGGCGATCTCGGTGATCGAGGTGCCGTCGGCGGCCAGCTCCAGGACGTCCGTCTCGCGCGGGGTGAGCGGGGTCTCGCCCGCGCTGATCGCGTCCGCGGCCAGCTCCGGGTCCACGTACCGGCCGCCGGCCCGGACGGTCCGGATGATGCCGGCCAGGTCGGCCGCCGAGACGGTCTTCGGCAGGAAGCCGCGCACCCCGACCTCCAGCGCCCGCTTGAGGTAGCCGGGGCGGCCGTGGCCGGTGACGATCATGCAGCGGCAGTCCGGCAGCAGCCGGCGCAGTTCGGTGGCCACCTCGATGCCGTCCTTGCCGGGCATCTGGAGGTCCAGCACCGCGACGTCCGGGCGGTGGGCCTGCGCCATCGCCAGCGCCTCCGGGCCGGAGCCGGCCTCGGCGACCACGGTGATGTCCTCCTCCAGGGAGAGCAGCGCGGCCAGCGCGCCCCGGATCAGGTGCTCGTCGTCGGCGAGCAGGACGCGCACGGGTGCGGGGTCGGTCATCGGGCGGTCCTCCGTCGGTGGGTGCGGGTCAGAGCGGGACGGCGGCGAGCATCCGGAAGGTGCCCTGGGCGGCCTCGGGGATGGTCAGCTCGCCGTCGTGGGCGGCCAGCCGTTCGCGCAGGCCGCGCAGTCCGGTGCCGCCGCCCAGCGAGGGGAGCGGGACGGCGGGCACCCCGTCATTCTCCAGCTCCAGGACGGCGCGGCCGTCCTGGAGGTTCAGCCGGATCAGGCAGTGGGCGGCCTCGCTGTGCCGCAGCACGTTGGTGGTGGCCTCGCGGATCACCCAGCCGAGCACCGACTGGATCGGCGGCGGCAGTTGGTCGGCGTTCTCGCCGAGGTCGATCTCGCAGGCGACGTCGGCGCTGCGCAGCACCGCGCGGGCGCCGATCGCCTCGGCGTGCAGGTCGGCGGTGCGGTAGCCGCGGATGACGTCCCGGACCTCGCGTTGCGACTCCTGGGCGATCCGCTGCACCTCGGCCATCTGGTCGGCGGCCTCCGGGCGCCCGCGGCGGGCGAACTGGACGGCGAGTTCGCTCTTGAGCGCGATGGTGGTGAGGTTGCGGCCCATCACGTCGTGCAGGTCGCGGGAGAACCGCAGCCGCTCCTCGGCGACGGCCAGCCGGGACTGGGCCTCGCGGGCGGTCTCCAGTTCCCAGATGATCGCGGTCACCCAGGCGAAGCTGCGGCAGGTGCCGACGAGGAAGGTCAGGCTGATCGCCGCCCCGACCGCCAGTCCGGCCGTGGTGGCGGGGCTCATCCCGGCCAGCAGCATCGCCGGGGCGATCAGCAGGATCAGGCCGAGTCCGGCGGCGAAGACCTGGCGCAGGGGCAGGCCCACGCTGATCGGGCCGATGGCGGCGCACAGCATGGCGATGGCGATCGCCGCGGTGAACGGCGTCCCTCCGGGCTGCCCGGGTTCGGCGGAGGACGGGCCCAGCAGCAGGACGGCCCAGGAACCGGCCACCGAGAGTGCGCTGTTGACGATCAGCCAGCGCAGGTGCTCGGTGGGGCGGTGCAGGTAGTGGTCGAGCGAGGTGCGGAACGCCCGGAGGCAGAGCAGGGTGGAGGCGAGCGAGACGACCACGGTGACCCGGACGGCGTCGACCGACCGGTCGATGTTCGTGACGGAGGCGGCGCTGAGCACCAGGTTCACCGGAACGATGCACCAGGCCACCATGTAGAGCGACCAGCGGAAGTACAGCTCGGCGCGTTGGGGCTTGCCGAAGCCCTTCCATCTGCGGACCGGCCCCTGGACGGCCATCGAATCGCTCCCCGTTTCGATCAAGATCGTGTCGCTACCTTCATATCAGAGGCGGAACGGGGGTCTGACCTTCGCACTTCCGGAGAGGGTGCCCGCCGGGGGCGTCAGCGGCGCGACTCCCAGCGGAAGTAGCGCACCGCGCCCCAGACCGCCAGGCCGAGCCAGACGGCGCCGGTCACCAGGTGCGGGGCGGCGGTGGACCAGGTGCCGGCGAAGCCGGTGGCGGCGGCCGAGCCGTCGCTGCCGGTCCAGCCGATCCGGATCAGCTGGAAGGCCGGGGTGGTGGGCAGCAGGCGGCAGAAGTCGGCCAGCCCGGGGGGCATGATCTCCAGCGGGATGAGCAGGCCGGAGCCGAACTGGGAGACCAGCAGCACCGGGAGGGTGGTGATGCCGGCGGTCTCGACGGTCTTGGTGAAGGCGCTGGAGACGGCGGCCAGTGCGATGAAGACGGCGATGCTCAGGACCAGCCCGACGGCCAGCAGCAGCGGGTTCACCGGCGTGCTGAGCTTGAGGAGGGCGGCGGCGCCGACGCCGACCACGGCGCACATCATCAGGGCGAGGCTCACCGAGGGCACCGCCGTGCCGGCCAGGATCTCGATGTCCCGGGCCTCGCCGGTGCGCAGCCGCTTGAGCACCAGCTCGTTGCGGCGGGCGACGTACGCGGCGGTCAGGTTGTAGTAGACGACGAAGGCGAGGACGCCGCCGATGGTGCCGGTGATCAGCAGCGTGTCGACGTCCAGTCCGGGGTGGGACTCGGCCTGCTGCTTGAGCATGTTGCGCCGGCCGGCGATCAGCAGCAGCGGCAGCAGCAGCGCGGTGAACAGGGCGGCCCGGTTGCGCAGCAGCAGGGTGGCCTCGGCACGGCCGAGGGAGAGCAGCCGGCGGGCGGTGGTGCTCTGCGGGCCGGCGGCGGTCTTGGCGGCGGTGGCGGTGGTCATCGGGCGGATCCGATCAGGCGGCGGCGGGCGGTGCGGGCGGTGGGGGCGGCGGGCGACCGGGGCGGGGCCTGGTGGGCGGCCTCGGAGGCGATGGCGAGGAAGGCCTCCTCCAGCGAGGCGCTGCGGGCGTCCAGGGAGCCGAGCGCGATCCCGTGCTGCTGGGCCCAGCCGAGCAGTTCGAAGAGGGTGCGCTGGAGGCCGCCGGTCTGCACGGTGACCTTTCGGCCGTCGACGGTGATCTCGGCCCCGGCGAGGACCGGCAGCGCCGTCCCGGTGAACTCTGGGAGTTCGAAGCTGATCCGGGAGGGCCGGCCGGCGATCACCTCGGCGACGGTTCCGGTGGTGACGACCCGGCCGCCGTGCATGATGGCCAGCCGGTCGGCGAGCTCCTCGGCCTCCTCCAGGTAGTGCGTGGTGAGCAGCACGGTGGTGCCCTGGGCGCGAAGCTCGCGGACCAGCCGCCAGACGGCGGCGCGCGCCTCGGGGTCGAGGCCGGTGCTGGGCTCGTCCAGGAAGAGCACCTCGGGGCGGCCGAGCAGGGCCATCGCGAGGTCGAGCCGGCGCCGCTCGCCGCCGGACAGCTGCTTGACCCGGACGTCGCGGCGGTGGCCGAGGCCGACCAGCTCCAGGGCCTCGTCGACCGGGCGGGCGCCGCTGGTCATGCCGGCCCAGCTGCGGCCGGTCTCGGCGATGGTGAGGTCGCCGGGGAAGCCGCCCTCCTGGAGCATGATGCCGATCCGCGGGCGGACGGCGGCGCGCTCCCGGTGGGGGTCGTGGCCGAGCACCCGGACGGTGCCGCCGGTGGGGGCGGCCAGGCCCTCGATGAGCTCCATGGCGGAGGTCTTGCCCGCCCCGTTGGTGCCGAGCAGGGCGAACAGCTCACCGCGGCCGACGGTCAGGTCGACGCCGCGGACGGCGTGGTAGCCGGTGGTGCCGGTGCCGTAGTGGCGGTGCAGGTCGGTGACCTCGATCACGCTGTCGCCGGGGCGGAGGGGCTGGCTCGTTTCCATGGCTCAAGCCTTCCGCCTCCCCGGCCGGGCGGGCAGTGCGCGCCGTCATGAGCCGGCGGTGGAGATCCACGGGTCGGCGATGACAAATGTCATGGGCCGGGATCGGCGTGGAGCGGGAATGCCGAAAGGCCCCCTCGATCGAGGGGGCCTTTCGTTCTGGAGCGGACGACGAGATTCGAACTCGCGACCCTCACCTTGGCAAGGTGATGCTCTACCAACTGAGCCACGTCCGCAGGTCTAGCTATGGAGTTGTGCTGTGCTCGCGCACTGCGAGCGGACGACGAGATTCGAACTCGCGACCCTCACCTTGGCAAGGTGATGCTCTACCAACTGAGCCACGTCCGCACGGTGCCTGGTGGGGCACCGGCCGCCTCTCCGGATCTCTCCGTTGCGGCGACGAGGATTACTCTACAGCATCGTTCGGGGTGGTCGCCCCACCCTTTCGGTCCAGGCGGGCGGGGCGACCGGAGTGCCCGGGGCGGTCAGTTCGCCTCGGCGAACTGCTCGTACACGTGCTTGGGGATGCGTCCGCGGGCCGGCAGCTCCATGCCGCGCGACAGGGCCCAGGCGCGCACCGCGGCCGGGTCCGGGGTGAGCGCGGTGCGGCGGAAGGACTTTCCGGTGCGGCTCTGGCGGCGGCCGGCCGCGACGAACGGAGCGAGGGCCTCCCGCAGCTTTTCCGCGTTGTCCACGGACAGGTCGATCTCGTACGACTTCCCGTCGACGCCGAAGTGGACGGTTTCCGCCGCGGCGCCGCCGTCCAGGTCGTCGGAGAGCGTGACAACTACACGCTGAGCCATGGGTGTCAATCCTCTCGGGCAATTCGGCCGCCGGTCCGCGGGGTGCGTCCGGGGGCCTGATGTGCACCCACTCGCGCAAGCGCATACGGGCAGGCCTGGTGGCCCGCCGGATACGCAGCACTTGCCGCGACAGGTGGCCCTATTCTGCACCCGAAGGGGGTCGAAATCGAAGAGTCCGGCATTCTTTTCCGGATATTCACGTGTCTTCGCCGGAGTGCCGGATACCGGAGTGCGGGACGGGTCGATCTGTCCCGGAGTGCCGTATTCGGGTGTTCTTCGGGTGTTCTCGTTCCGGGGGTCGAATCCGTGGAAACCGCGCGGCCCCGCCGGGGGTTCACGGGCTTGGATCCCTTGCCGCGTAAGGGTCTCGGGTCTACGCGCGTCGCCTGCCCCGGCCAGCAATCCCGCCCGAAACCCCCGGTAGTCTGGAGTTCCCCCGCCTCACCGAAGACACCACCGGGAGTGCCAGTGGCACGCGTCGTAGTCGACGTCATGCTCAAGCCGGAGATCCTCGACCCCCAGGGCCAGGCGGTGCAGCGTGCACTGCCCCGTCTCGGATTCACCGGGATCGCCGACGTCCGCCAGGGCAAGCGTTTCGAGCTGGAAGTGGAGGGCCCGGTCGACGACGCCGCGCTCGCCCGTATCCGCGAAGCCGCCGAGACCTTTCTCGCCAACACCGTGATCGAGGACTTCACCGTCCGCGTCGAGGAGGCGGCGAAGTGACCACCCGCGTCGGCGTCGTCACTTTCCCCGGCTCCCTCGACGACCGTGACGCCCAGCGCGCGGTCCGCCTGGCCGGCGCCGAGCCGGTCGCGCTCTGGCACCGTGACAAGGATCTCCACCAGGTCGACGCCGTCGTCCTGCCGGGCGGATTCAGTTACGGCGACTATCTGCGCTGCGGCGCGATCTCCCGCTTCTCGCCCGTGATGGACACCGTCATCGAGCAGGCGAAGCTGGGAATGCCGGTCCTCGGTATCTGCAACGGCTTCCAGGTGCTCTGCGAATCGCACCTGCTGCCCGGCGCGCTCACCCGCAACGACTCGCTGCACTTCGTCTGCCGCGACCAGAAGCTGCGCATCGAGAACACCGGTACCGCCTGGACCCGGGATTACTCGGCGGGCCAGGAAATCGTCGTTCCGCTGAAGAACGGCGAGGGCCGGTTCGTCGCCGAGGAGCGCGTCCTGGACCAACTGGAGGCGGAGGGCCGGGTGGTGGCCCGTTACGTGGCCCGCGGCGATGCCGCTGACGGATGCGGTAACCCGAACGGTTCGTACCGCGACATCGCCGGCATCACCAACGCCGCCGGCAATGTCGTCGGCCTGATGCCGCACCCGGAGCACGCCGTGGAGCCGCTCACCGGTCCGACCGTCGAGGGCCTGGGCTTCTTCACTTCCGTCCTGAAGCAGCTGGTGAACGCCTGATGAGCCTCGACACCGTCAAGAACGCCGAGCAGACCCCGGACGTCGCCCAGCCCTGGGCCGAACTCGGGCTCAAGGAGGACGAGTACGCGCGCATCCGCGAGATTCTCGGCCGCCGCCCGACCGGCGCCGAACTCGCGATGTACTCGGTCATGTGGTCGGAGCACTGTTCGTACAAGAGCAGCAAGGTCCACCTGAAGCAGTTCGGCGACAAGAAGCCCGACTCGGACGCGATGCTCGTCGGCATCGGCGAGAACGCCGGTGTGGTCGACGTCGGCCAGGGCTACGCCGTGACCTTCAAGGTCGAGTCGCACAACCACCCGTCGTACATCGAGCCCTACCAGGGCGCGGCCACCGGCATCGGCGGCATCGTGCGCGACATCCTGGCGATGGGCGCCCGCCCGGTCGCCGTGATGGACCCGCTGCGGTTCGGCGCGGCCGACCACCCGGACACCCGGCGCGTGCTGCCCGGGATCGTCGCGGGCATCGGCGGCTACGGCAACTGCCTGGGCCTGCCGAACATCGGCGGCGAGGTCGTCTTCGACTCCTGCTACCAGGGCAACCCGCTGGTCAACGCGCTGTGCGTGGGCGTCATGAAGCACGAGGACATCCACCTCGCGCAGGCCTCCGGCGCCGGCAACAAGGTCATCCTGTACGGAGCCCGCACCGGCGGCGACGGCATCGGCGGCGTCTCCGTGCTCGCCTCCGAGACCTTCGACGACACCAAGCCGACCAAGCGTCCGGCCGTCCAGGTCGGCGACCCGTTCCAGGAGAAGCTCCTGATCGAGTGCACCCTGGAGATCTTCCGGGAGAAGCTCGTCAAGGGCATCCAGGACCTGGGCGGCGCGGGCCTGTCCTGCGCGACCTCGGAGCTGGCGAGCGCCGGCTCCGGCGGCATGCGGGTCGAGCTGGACACCGTGCCGCTGCGCGACAACACGCTCTCGCCCGAGGAGATCCTCATGAGCGAGTCGCAGGAGCGCATGTGCGCCATCGTCGAGCCCGGCAAGGTCGACCGCTTCCTGGAGATCTGCGAGAAGTGGGACGTCATCGCCACCGTCATCGGTGAGGTGACCGACGGCGAGCGCCTGGAGATCTTCTGGCACGGCGAACTCGTCGTCGACGTGCCGCCGCGCACCGTCGCCCACGAGGGCCCGACCTACCAGCGCCCGTACGCCCGCCCGAGCTGGCAGGACGCGCTGCAGGCCGACGCCCCCACCGGCGAGCGGCTGGCCCGCCCGACCACCGGCGAGGGCCTCAAGGCCGACCTGCTGAAGGTCGCCGGCTCCCCGAACCAGGCCTCCAAGTCCTGGATCACCGACCAGTACGACCGCTACGTGCTCGGCAACACCGTGCTCTCGGTCGGCGAGGACTCGGGCATGATCCGGATCGACGAGGAGACCAACCTCGGCGTCTCGGTCGCCACCGACGGCAACGGCCGCTACACCAAGCTGGACCCGTACACCGGCGCCCAGCTGGCCCTCGCCGAGGCCTACCGCAACGTCGCGGCCGGCGGCGCCAAGCCGCTCGCGATCTCCGACTGCCTCAACTTCGGCTCCCCCGAGGACCCGGACGTGATGTGGCAGTTCGCCGAGGCCACCCGCGGCCTGGCGGACGCCTGCCTGGTGCTCGGCACCCCGGTCACCGGCGGCAACGTCTCGCTGTACAACCAGACCGGCGAGGTCGCCATCCACCCGACCCCGGTGGTCGCGGTGCTCGGCGTCATCGACGACGTCACCCGGCGCACCCCGGTCGCCTTCGCCGAGGAGGGGCAGCTGCTCTACCTGCTCGGCGACACCGCGGACGAGCTCGGCGGCTCGGCCTGGTCGCAGGTGGTCCACGACCACCTCGGCGGTCTGCCGCCCAAGGTCGACCTGGAGCGCGAGCGGCTGCTCGGCGACATCCTGATCGCCGCCTCGCGCGACGGCATGATCGACGCCGCGCACGACCTCTCCGACGGCGGCCTCGGCCAGGCGCTCGTGGAGAGCTGCCTCAAGGGCGGCCACGGCGCGCGGATCATCGTGCCCGAGGGCGCGGACCCGTTCGTGTTCCTGTTCTCCGAGTCGGCCGGCCGCGCCGTCGTGGCGGTGCCGCGCAGCGAGGAGCTCCGGTTCAACGACATGTGCACCGCGCGCGGCCTGCCGGCCACCCGCATCGGTGTCGTGGACGGCGAATCCCTGGACGTCCAGGGCCAGTTCACCGTCTCGCTGGCCGAGCTGAAGGACGCCCACACCGGCGTCATCGAGGCTCTGCTCGCCTGACCCGCGCGGTTCGAGGGGCGGACGGTCCGACGGGGCCGTCCGCCCCTCGGCGTGTGCGGGGCCGTCCGCCCCTCGGCGTATGTTGGGGGCCATGCCCCCCAAGCCCCGTACCTACCAGCCGCAGAAGGTGCGCACCGCGCTCGCGGCGCAGACCGGCGCGCTGCGCGACGCCGTCCGGCAGCTGTGTGAACGCCCGGACGCCGAGCAGTGGTTGGCCCGGCCGACCAGGCTGGGGGAGTGGACCGTCCGCGAGCTGATCGCGCACCTCGCCGTCCAGCTCGACTTCGTCCCCGAGCACCTCGACGATCCGCTGGAGGGGCGGGCGCCGTTGGACCTGCCGGGGTGGGTGGCCGCGGTCGGCACGGTCGCGCCGCTGCTCGACGAGCAGGCCCGGGCGAGGGCCGCGGGCGACTTCGGCGGGGACGCGGCCTCGGTGGCGCAGGCCTTCAGCCGGGCGGCGGACGCGCTGACCGGTCTGCTGGACCGGCCCGAAGCCGCCGACCTGGTACGGCGGTTCGAGATCCGGCTGGGCTCGATGACACTCGCCGACATGCTGGTGACCAGGCTGGTGGAGACCGTCGTGCACGCCGACGACCTGGCCGCCGCGCTCGGGCTCGACGGCTTCCCGCACGACCGCCAGGCCGTCGCCGCCGTCACCCGGCTGCTGGCCGACGCCTTCGCCGACCGCGCGCCGGGCGGCGCGGTCGAGCTGCGGATCCCGCCGTACGCCGTCGTGCAGGCCGTCGAGGGCCCCCGGCACACCCGGGGCACCCCGCCGAACGTGGTCGAGACCGACCCGCTGACCTGGATCCGGCTGGCCACCGGCCGGGCCGACTGGGCCGCCGCGGTGGACGCGGCGGTGGTCTCCGCCTCCGGCGAGCGCAGCGACCTGCGGGAGTACCTGCCGGTGCTCGGGTAGCCGCGCTTCGGGGGGCGTCCTACGGCACCGACGGCCCGCTGAGGTAGGTGCCGTTCTCCGAGTACGGCCAGGCGTTGGGCTCGCAGCCCTTGAGCCCGTAGATCTGCTGCATCATCGCGGGCGCCGGCTTGCCCGGGCCGGGGCAGGTCTCGTGCCCGTGGCCTATCCGGTGGCCGACCTCGTGGTTGATGATCAACGCCCGGTACTCGTCGAGCGGGCCGCTGAACTGCGGTGAACCGGTGTTCCAGCGCTTGGAGTTGACGAGCACCTGGTTGCCGACGTTGCAGTTCACCTCGCCGTGGGTGTCCAGGCCGGAGGCGCCGCAGATCCGGTCCACGGTGGCCGGCGAGGCGATCTTCACGGTGAAGTCGTACCCGCCGCCGGCGACCAGCTGGAAGCCGTTCCTGCGGTCGTTGGTCCAACCGCGCCTGTCGCCGAGGAAGCCGTGGATCTGGGCGGCGGCGGCGCCGGCGTCGATGCCTATGCCGTCCTCGACCTCCACCCGGTAGCGGCGCACGGTGCCGCGTCCGACCGGCTGGGCGGTGGCGGCGGCGATGCTGAAGGTGCCAGCGCCCTTGGCCGGGCCGGGGTCGGGCGTGGTGGGCGTGGCGGGGGTGGGTGTCGAGGACGGGACGGGGGGCTCGCTCGGGGTGTCGGTCGGCGTCGGGGTCGGCGTCGGGCCGGCGGGGGAGGGAGCCTGATCGGTCGGCGGGGCGATCCGTGCCTGGGCGGTCGGCCCGCCGTCGGGCGCGTCGGAGGAGCGGGTCAGCACGACCGCCGTACCGCCCAGCACCGCCACCGCCGTGACCAGCGCCGCGAGCATGCCGGGCCCGAGCCGGCGCGGCGGCCGTCGGCGTCGTCGGCCGCGGGCACTGCCGCTCCTGGCGGCGGATCTGGCTGCGGGCATGATCGACACCCTGGCACGGCGAACGGGTGAATGTCCACATACCGGGTATGCAGGCGCCCGGCGGCCGCCGCCGATCCCGGGACGGCGGTTGACCCTGGCGTCCCGGATGGCAGACTGCCTGCATGGCGATTCACCGGAATCTTCTCGACGGCCCCGATCCGACCCTTCTCCCGGAGGACGAGCAGCCCTACCGCATGCTGGCGGAGGAATCGGCCTCACCCACCCAGGTGGCCGCCGACTTCCCGACCTTCTGCCTCGCCTGGGCGATGCTCGCCGACGACGCCTACGCGGCCGGCCGCTACGTCGAGTCCTACGCCTACGCCCGCACCGGCTACCACCGCGGCCTGGACGCGCTGCGCCGCAACGGCTGGAAGGGCCACGGCCCCGTGCCGTGGGAGCACCGCGGCAACCGCGGCTTCCTGCGCTGCCTGGCCGGGCTCGCACGGGCGGCCGGCGCGATCAAGGAGACCGAGGAGGAGGCCCGCTGCTGGCAGTTCCTGAAGGACAGCAGCGCGGAGGCGTACGCGGAGCTGAAGCAGTAGACCCGCACGGCTGCTGAGGCAGCAGACCCACACACGGGTGCGCCCCCCGGTGAAGTCCACCGGGGGGCGCACCCGCGTTCACGCCGTGGCCGGGCTCAGCCCGGCCGCCGGGCTCACTTCAGGCGGTTGCCGGCCGAGCGCAGCTGCTGCGCGGCCTCCAGCACACGGGCGGCCATGCCCGCCTCGGCGAGCTTGCCCCAGGTGCGCGGGTCGTAGGTGTTCTTCTTGCCGACCTCGCCGTCGACCTTCAGCACACCGTCGTAGTTGCGGAACATGTGGTCCACGACCGGGCGGGTGAAGGCGTACTGGGTGTCGGTGTCCAGGTTCATCTTCACGACGCCGTTCTCCAGCGCGGTGGCGATCTCCGCCGCGGTCGAGCCGGAACCGCCGTGGAAGACGAAGTCGAACGGGTCGGTCTTGCCGTACTGCTTGCCGATCGCGTCCTGCAGCTCGCGCAGCAGCTCCGGCTTCAGCACGACGTTGCCCGGCTTGTAGACGCCGTGCACGTTGCCGAACGAGGCGGCCAGCAGGTAGCGGCCCTTCTCGCCCAGGCCCAGCGCCTCGGCGGTGCGCACGGCGTCGTTGACGGTGGTGTACAGCTCGTCGTTGATCTCGTGGGTGACGCCGTCCTCCTCGCCGCCGGTCGGGGTGATCTCGACCTCAAGGATGATCTTGGCGGCGGCGGCCTGGGCCAGCAGCTCCTGGGCGATCGCCAGGTTGTCGGCGAGGGTCTCGGCCGAGCCGTCCCACATGTGCGACTGGAACAGCGGGTTCTGGCCCTTGGCCACGCGCTCGGCGGAGACCGCCAGCAGCGGGCGGACGTAGCCGTCCAGCTTGTCCTTCGGGCAGTGGTCGGTGTGCAGCGCGACGGTGATGTCGTACTTGGCGGCGACGATGTGCGCGAACTCGGCCAGCGCCACGGCGCCGGTCACCATGTCCTTGTTGTGCTGGCCGCCCAGGAACTCCGCGCCACCGGTCGAGATCTGGATGATGCCGTCGCTCTCGGCCTCGGCGAAACCACGCAGTGCGGCGTGCAGGGTCTGCGACGAGGTGACGTTGATGGCCGGGTAGGCGAACTTGCCCGCCTTGGCCCGGTCCAGCATCTCGTTGTAGACCTCGGGAGTTGCGATGGGCATGCGATCCGCTCCTGTCGGGTTGCGGCGTACGGACGGTGCTGTCCGACGCTGTGTACGCCTTCGGTACGACTCCGTGCCGGCCGCCGACGCGCGGCGCTGCGGTGTGGCTCTCCGGCACCAAGGTTCGAGCGACCTCCGCGGTACGGCAATGAGGGTGGTGTGCCGCTGCGGACCGGACGCCCGTGCCATCCTCCCAGACTCGTGCCCGCAGGTCAGCAGGAGCCCGCCAGTCGGACCGTCGTCGCCGCCGACGCGGACGGCCCGCTCCTGCGACGTTCGGCGGACACCGGATACACCTGCCGGGCGAAGCCTCCGTACAGGACGGCCCGCTATCCTGCGGCCGTGGACTACAACCAGCTGGCCGTCAACCTGCTCGACGCCAAATCACTGATCTCGTCCCTCGGCGCCATCGGGCTGATCGCGATCATCTTCGCGGAGACCGGCCTGCTGGTCGGCTTCTTCTTCCCGGGTGACTCACTGCTGATCATCGCCGGCGTCGCGGCGTCGAACGCCGCCTCGTCGGTGCTCGGCGACGGCGCCAAGCTGCCGATCGCCGTCCTGCTCGTCGGCGCCCCGGTGGCCGCGGTCGCGGGGGCCCAGCTCGGGCACCTGATCGGGGTCAAGGTCGGGCCGAAGATGTTCGACAAGCCCGAGTCGAAGATCTTCCGCCGCGAGTACGTGATGAAGGCGGAGGAGTACTTCAACAAGTTCGGGCCCGGCAAGGCCGTGGTGCTGGCCCGCTTCATGCCGATCGTCCGGACCTTCCTCAACCCGGTCGCGGGCACCCTGGAGATGCCCGCCCGGACGTTCTTCCTGTGGAACGTCATCGGCGGCGTGCTCTGGACCGAGTCCATGCTGCTGATCGGCTACTTCTTCGGCGACGCGCTCGCCCCGGTGATCGACAAGTACCTGATCCCGGCGGTGCTGCTGATCGTCCTGCTCTCGATCTCGCCGATCCTGATCGAGGTCCTGCGCGAGCGCAAGAAGCGGAAGGCCGGCGGCGCCGTGGAGAGCGCCGAGGCCGACGCCGTGCAGAGCGGCGGCCGCCACCGGCGCGGCTGAGCACCGGGGCTTCGCGCACGACACGCGAAGGGGCCGGGTCCCGTCTCACGTTTCACGTGAAACAGGACCCGGCCCCTCGTGCTGTCAGGTCCGGCCGGGCTCAGAGGCCCAGGTCGTCCAGGGTGTAGGCGGTCACGTACGGCAGGCCCTGCGCCTCGACCGCGGCCGCGCCGCCGCGCTCCACGATCACCGCGACGCCGACCACCTCGGCGCCCGCCTCGCGCAGCGCCTCGACGGCGGTCAGCACCGAGCCACCGGTGGTGGAGGTGTCCTCGACCGCCAGCACCCGGCGGCCCTTGACCTCGGGGCCCTCGATCCGGCGCTGGAGGCCGTGCGCCTTGCCCGCCTTGCGGACCACGAAGGCGTCCAGCTCACGCCCGCGCGCGGCGGCGGCGTGCAGCATCGCGGCGGCCACCGGGTCGGCGCCCAGGGTCAGACCGCCGACGGCGTCGTACTCCAGGTGCGAGGTCGCGTCCAGCATCACCCGGCCGACCAGCGGGGCGGCCTGGCCGTCCAGCGTGATCCGGCGCAGGTCGACGTAGTAGTCGGCCTCCTTGCCGGAGGAAAGGGTGACCTTGCCGTGTACGACGGCCTTGTCCTTGATCTGTGCCAGCAGGGCGTCGCGGTCGTTGCTCATGAGCGTCCAGTCTAGGCCCTCTCCCGCCGGTCAGCGCCGGCGCAAGGCCCTGACCAGCACCACGGCGCCACCCAGCAGCGCGACCCCGCCGCCGATCACCCACGGCACCGCGCTGCGGCCGCCCGAACCCGGCACCACGATCCCGCCGGCCTCGCCGCCCCAGCGGGACGCCGCCCGGGCCCGGGCACTACGGGCCGGCAGCGCCGGGGCGTACCGCCCGCGCGGCGGCGCGTGGTCCACCTCCTCGGCCGACCGGCCGACGATGCTGCGGCGCACCGGGCCGCCGCCCGCCGGCTCCTCCTCGTACTCGAAGAGCGGCTCGGCGGGGAGCTCCTCGGCGACGCCCTCCTCGGGCCCGTCCCCGTCGCCGCCGCCGGTGGGCAGGCCGAAGCGCTCGGCGTCGGCGTCGGAGAAGGCGATCAGGTCGGACAGGTCGTCGTCGAGGTCGTCGCCGGGCTGGTCCTGGTGCTCCTCGATGAACACCACGCCGGCGTCGGCCCCGGTCCCGCCCTCGGTCCCGCCCTCGGCCCCGGCCTCGCCACCGGTCTCCGTGTCGCTCTCGCCGTCGCCGTCGCCGTCGCCGTCGCCGTCGCTCTCGCTCTCCGGCTCGGGCTCGGCGTCCGGGGAGGCGAGCGCGGTGGCGAACCGGTCCAGCAGCCGGCGGCCGGCGGCGTCGAGGGTCTCCTCGTCGAACTCGGTGAGCCGGCCGGTGGCGCTCAGGTCGCCGGTGAAGCGGACCACCGCGGTACCGTCCTCGGTGCCGTCCGCGACGCTGACCCGGACGGTGGCGGTCGCCTCGCCGCTGCCACGGGCCTCCTGGCCCTCGGCGAACACGGTCAGCACGCCCTCGCGCCCCTCGATCAGGGACAGCACGCCCCTGTACGTGATGGTGGAGCCGCCGATCCGCAGCTTCAGCCGGCCGCCGATCTCCTCCGCCGGCCCACCGCCGACCGCGGCCGGCTCGGTGCTCAGCCCCGGCACGCTACGGGCCAGCAGAGCCGGATCCTGCAAGGCCTGCCGCACCAACTCGGCGGGCATCGGGACGACAACCTCATGCTCCATGTCAGGGAGCCTACCGACCCAACCCCGCCCGGTCCCCACCCACCGCCACCCGACTTCCCCGGACCACCGGTGTCCAGCCCCGCGCCCCCGGCTCAGCGGGGGCCGAGCAGGGTGAGGGCGGCCGGGGGGTGGGCGGGGCGGAGGGCGGCGAGGCGGGTGGCGGAGCCGCGGAGGCCGTCGGGGGTGAGGGCACGGGGCGGTGGGGCGTCGGGGGCGAGGGTGAGCGGGGGCCGGGCGGCGGCCGCGAGGAGGAAGGTCTGGGCGGCGCCCGGCGGGTCGGGGCGGCAGCTCGCGGTGGCGCTGCCCTGGACGGAGTACGGGACGGTCTGCAGTCCCGCCGTCCGCAGGCCGGACTCGATCGGCCAGAGGCCGTCCGGGTCGCCGCCGGCCCGGACGGCGACCCGGCCGCCGGGGGAGAGCAGCCGGGTGGCGAGGCCGTAGAACTCCTGGGAGTGGAAGGTGACCGGTCCGCCGTCGGCGGGCGCGGGCAGGTCGGCGAGCACCACGTCGTACGGTCCGCCGGCCGTGGCGGCGCCGCGCAGCCAGGCCATCGGGTCGGCGGCGGTAGTGTGGACGCGGGGGTCGTCGAGGGAGTGGTCGGTGAGGGCGGCGAGCCCGGGGTCGGTGCGGGCGAGCCGGGGGAGCGCGGGGTCGGCGTCGACGAGCCGGACGGAGCGGACGCCGCGGTGCCGGAGCACCTCGCGCAGGGCGAGGCCGTCGCCGCCGCCGAGGAGCAGGACGCGGGCGTCCGGGCCGGCGGCCATCGCCGGGTGGACCAGGGCCTCGTTGCCGCGGTACTCGTCCGGTCCGCAGACGGTGAGGCGGCCGTTCAGGTAGAGCCGGAGCGGGCCTTCGGTGGGGCCGGTGAGCACGATCTCCTGGGAGCGGCTGCGGGCGGCGAAGCGGACCTGCGCACCGTAGAGGGCGTGCCGGGCGGCGCGTTCGATGGCACCGGAGCCGGCGGCGGCCGCGGCGAGCAGGGCGAGGACGAGCGCGCAGCCGCCCCAGAGCAGGAGCCGTATCCGGGGGGCGGGTTCCTCGCGGAAGAGCCAGAGCACGACGGCGGCTCCGGCGACGGCGTTGACGGCGCCGGTGACGAGGGCGCCGTCGCCGGGCCCGAGGCCGGGGAGGATGAGGAAGGGGAAGGCGAGGCCGCCGATCAGCGCGCCCACGTAGTCGGCGGCGAAGAGGTCGGCGGCGGCGCGGCCGGCGTCCTCGCGCCGGATCCGCTGGATGAGGGTCATCAGGAGCGGGATCTCGGCGCCGATGAGGATGCCGATGAGGCAGGTGAGGCCGACCATGGCGGCCTGGTAGCGGCCGATCCAGGCCCAGCAGGAGTAGAGCGCGAGGACGGAGAGGCCGCCGGTGAGCGCGAGGGCGCATTCGACCAGGGCGAAGGCGGTGGCGGGCTGCCGGGTGAGGCGTTTGGCGAGGAGCGAGCCGAGGCCCATCGCGAACACCATGACGGAGAGCACGACGGAGGTTTGGGTGACCGAGTCCCCGAGCAGGTAGTCGCCGAGCGCCACGAGTTCGAGTTCGTAGACGAGTCCGCAGGCCGCGCAGACGAACGCGGCCAGCAGGACGGTGAGGCGGGCCAGCCGGGGGTGGGAGCGCAGCCGGGACCGACGGCGGGCGGGCAGGGGGGCGAGGCTCCGCCCGGGCCGAGGTGGGGCGCCGTCGTCGAGGTCCACTCGCGAGCGGGCGGGTGGACCGGCCGGATGGTTGATCACGAACAAACGCTAGGGGACGTTCGGGACGGATAGCTGCGCCCATTCGACGGACAGTGTGGGACGCCGGATTGACGAATCGTTCCTGCGTACGATTCATAGGCCATGGCGGGATCGGCGACCCTACTCGGACGGCTGGCGGTCATGCCCCGGACACCACCAGCGAGGAGCGGGTGCAGACCAGCCGGCCCTCCTGCGGGTAGGCGTGCCAGGTCCGCCAGAGCAGCCGGTCGGCGCCGCCCTGGGTGACCAGCGCGGTGAAGGCGCTCGGGTCGCCCGGGAACACCCCGGCCAGGCCGCGCGGGTGGCCCTCGACCAGGGCCAGCAGTTCCTGCGCGCGGGCCGCGAAGTCGTGCGGGGGCAGCGCCTCGATCCGGGCCGCGAACTCGTACTCCCAGCCGCCGACCTGCTTGGCCACCCGGGCCGGCAGCGGGGTGCGGCGCCCGGGCAGGCAGGCGACGGTCTCCAGGCACTCGCCGGGGCCGGCGGCGATCACCACCTGGTGCGAAGCGCCGAGCAGCCGCAGCTGGAGGGCGCCGGACGCGGCGGGGTGGCCGCCTCCGTCGAGTCTCAGGTCGCGGACCGCGAGAGCGGGCAGCGGGTCGCCGCCCAGGCACCAGGCCAGGTCACCGGCGCGGGTGTCCGTGTAGGAGGTCTGCAGTGTGGTGAGCATGCTCGGCTCCGCGTTTCAGCTCCGTGCGCGCCCGCCGAGCAGCACCGAGTAGGCCTAGGCGATGGCGAGGCTGTTCGTGGCTGTGCGGCCCTGGGCGCGGCCGACCGTGGAAGGAGGGATTCCGGCTGGAGATTCAGCAGCAGAGAAGCATGAATACGCCGGGTCCGCCGGTGATTTACCCAACTTTGTCAAGCATTCACCGTTTCGAGCACACCTGCTTCCCGGCTCTGATCGACCCGGTGTGCGACTCTGCACAGCGCGCGCCCCTATGGCCGGGTCGTGCGCCGTGCACGCTGGTAGTGCGCCGGGTGCACGCCTCGTGCGCCGCCGCCCTGCACGCACCGGGCGGCAGGGCGGTCGGAGCGTTCCGTCGAGGCCGATGGAATTGCCTCACAGACATCATTCAATCGTCAACCAGACGTCAACCAACCATGACTGTCAGGCGAGTTGAGAAGAACTGGGCCCACTCGCCGGGCCATCATTGCTCCCCTCACGGCCGGGGGTCGATCGGCGCGAGCACCCCGAGCCGGTCCTCGACCGCCTGGGCCGCCTCCAGGCAGAGGTCCTCCCGGAACGCCCGCCCGACGAGCTGCACCCCGGTCGGCAGTCCGTCGGCCAGGCCGGTGGGCACCGCCACCGCGGGCAGCCCCGCGAAGCTGGTCACCTTGCACAGCCGCATCGCCGTGCGGACCAGCTCCCACCCGGCCGCGTCCCGGGACTCGATGCCCGGTTCGACCGGCGGTTCGGTGAACACCGGTCCGAGCAGCAGCGGGTACTCGTCCAGGAATTCGGCCCAGGAGCGGCGGATGCCCAGCCAGCTCCCCATCAGCTCCATGAGCTCGGCGGCGGTCGCGGGCGGGGTCCGGGCCATCGTCAGCTCGATGTAGCGGTCGCCGCCCGGGCCGAGCAGGGGGCGTACGGCGGGCCACTTGGGTGCGAACTCGGTCATGGTGATCCGGTCGCACACCTCCAGGGCCTCGTCGAGCCGCGGGACGTCCGCCACCTCGCGCACGTCGTACCCGGCGTCCCGCAGCGCCGCCGCCGCGCGTTCGACCGCGGCCCGGACCGTCGGGTGGACGCCGTGGCCGCCCGGATCGGCCACCACCGCGACCTTCACCGGCCCGGGCAGCGGCTCGCCGTAGCGCGGCACGGGCAGGGCGCGCGGGTCGCGCGGATCGGGGCCGGCCAGCACCTCGTAGGCCAGCCGGAGGTCGGCGACGCTCCGGGCGAGCGGGCCGTCGGCGACCAGCCACTGGGAGGCCGGCCCCGGGTCCTGCGGCCCGAACGCGCGGTGGTCGGCGGGGAACCGGCCGTTGGACGGGTTCAGCCCGGCGACCCCGCAGAACGCGGCCGGGACGCGGATGGACGCGCCGGAGTCGTTGCCTAGCCCGAGCGCGGCCAGGCCGGTCGCGACGGCCGCGCCGTCGCCGCCGCTGCTCCCGCCCGGGGTGCGGCTGCGGTCCCACGGGTTGGCGGTGTCGCCGTAGAGCTCGCTGCGGGTGTGCATCCCGGCCAGGATCATGGTGGGCATGTTGCTGTGCCCGATCGGTACGGCCCCGGCCGCGCGCAGCCGGGCGACCGGGGGAGCGTCGGCCCGCGCCACCAGGTCGCGGAAGCGCGGCACCCCGAAGGTGGTGGCCACGCCCTCGATGGCGGTGGTCTCCTTCACGGTGAACGGCACGCCCGCCAGCGGGCCGGGGTCCTCGCCCGCGGCCAGGCGCCGGTCGAGTTCCCGGGCCTGCACCCGGGCGCGCTCCGCCAGGACCTGGGTGACGGCGTTCACCTGCGGGTTCACCGCGCTGATCCGCTCCAGGTGGCTGTCGAGCAGTTCGACGGCCGAGACCTCCTTGCCGCGTACCGCCGCCGCCTGCGCGGTGGCCGTCAGTCGCCACAGGGCGTCCTGCATGACGTACTCCCCTCCTCGTTCCGATGCGCTCGTATCGGTACCGTAGCCTGGGAACCGATACGAGTGCATCGAATAAACCGGAGGGGGAGCCCGTGCCCAGACAGGTGGACCACGACGGACGGCGCCGACGGATCGCCGAGGCCGTCTGCCGGCTCGCCGACGAACGAGGCCTGGAAGGGGTGACCCTGCGCGACGTGGCCGACCGCGCGCAGGTGTCGACCGGCGCCGTCCAGCGCTGCTTCCGCACCAAGGACGAGATGCTCCGCTTCGCCCTCGGCTACGTCGGTGAGCGGATCACCGCCCGGGTCCGGGCGTACCCCGCCGACGACCCGGCGCCCTCGCCCGCCGCCCTCCTGGCACACGCGGCCGCCGAGGCGGCGCTGCTCGGCGACGGACAGCGCTCCCAGGCGCGGGTCTGGCTGGCCTTCGTCGCGCAGGCCGCCGTCGACGAGCGGCTGGCGGGCCCGCTGAACGCCGACTACGCGGCCCTGGAGGGCCTGTTCGCCCGGCTGATCGCCGAGGCGTCGCCGGCGGCCGGGCCGGACGCCGCCCGGGAGGCGAAGACGCTGCTGGCCCTTGCCGACGGGCTCACCACGCACGTCCTCGTCGGCCGCCTCACCGCACCCGAGGCCCGGGCGATCCTGAACGCCCACCTGTCCGGCCTCGGGCGGCGGCCAGGCGACGGCTCAGAGGCGCTGGAGCCGTGACACCGCTTCCTCCAGCACGGAGTCCTGCTTGCAGAAGGTGAAGCGGACCAGGCTGCGGCCGGCCTCGGTGTTGTCGTAGAAGACGGCGTTCGGGATGGCGACGACGCCGCAGCGCTCCGGCAGGGCGCGGCAGAACTCGATGCCGTCCTTCTCGCCGAGCGGGGTGATGTCGGTGGTGATGAAGTACGTGCCCTCGGGGGTGAACACCCGGAAGCCGGCCGCGGTGAGCCCGTCGACCAGCAGGTCGCGCTTGCGGAGCAGGTCGGCGCGGAAGCCGTCGAAGTAGCTGTCGGGCAGCCGCAGCGCCTCGGCGACGGCGTACTGGAAGGGGCCGGCGCTGACGTAGGTGAGGTACTGCTTGGCCGTGCGGACGGCCGTGACCAGGGCCGGGTTCGCGGTGACCCAGCCGACCTTCCAGCCGGTGAAGGAGAAGGTCTTGCCGGCGGAGGAGATGGAGACGGTGCGCTCGCGCATGCCGGGCAGGGCGGCGATCGGGTGGTGGGTGGCGCCGAAGACGAGGTGCTCGTAGACCTCGTCGGTGACGACCAGCAGGTCGTGCTCGACGGCGAGGGCGGCGATGGCGGCCAGCTCGTCGGCGGTGAGCACGGTGCCGGTCGGGTTGTGCGGGGTGTTGATCAGCAGCAGACGGGTGCGCGGGGTGATCAGGGTGCGCAGTTCGTCCAGGTCGGGGCGGAAGTCCGGGGCGCGCAGGGTGAGCGGGCGGCGGGTGGCGCCGGCCATCGCGATGCAGGCGGCGTAGGAGTCGTAGAAGGGTTCGAGGGCGATCACCTCGTCACCCGGCTCCAGCAGGGCGAGCAGGGTGGCGGCGATGGCCTCGGTGGCGCCGGCGGTGACCAGCACCTCGGTGTCCGGGTCGTAGCCGAGGCCGTGGAAGCGCTGCTGGTGCTCGGCGATGGCCTGCCGCAGCTCGGGGATGCCGGGGCCGGGCGGGTACTGGTTGCCGCGCCCGTTCAGCACGGCGTCGGCAGCGGCCCGGGCCACCGAGGCCGGGCCGTCGGTGTCGGGGAAGCCCTGGCCGAGGTTGATCGAGCCGGTGGCCGTGGCCAGGGCGGACATCTCGGCGAAGACGGTCGTCCCCATGCCGGCCAGTCGGCGGTTCAGCAGCGGCCTGTTGCCCATCGGTGGCTCCTCACGCGTCGTCGTCGGCCCCATCCTGGGTCAGCCGGGGGCCGGGGACAAGCACGGCCCGACCACCTGGGGCCAAGTGGTCGGGCCGTGCGCTCGCGGGGCGGGCAGGGTCACGCCTCGTTGGTGTCCTCGGGGGTCTCGCCGTCCTCGCCCTCGATCTCGTTCTGCAGGCCGAGGCGCTCGACGATCCACTGCTCGAAGCCGACGGCGGCCTGGGTCCAGTTGGCGGTGGTGGTGACGAAGTAGTCCAGGTTGACGCCGGTGCCGACGATCATCTGGGCCTCGCCGATCAGGCGGACCACGCCGTCCTCGTGGGTGTGGGTGTAGACCTTGGGCCAGAGGGTCTCGCGGTTCCACTCGTCGATGAGGTCGAGGATCTCGCCCTTCTTCTCCAGCGGGTACGCGCGGTCGTAGAAGGCGCGCACCGCGAAGAGCTCCTTCTGCTCGCCGCGGAACATGTAGTAGACGCGGAAGCCCTCCCAGGGAGCGGTGAGGTCGCCCTCCTCGTCCACGACGTGCTTGAGCTGCATCTGGTCCAGCAGCTGGGCCACCAGGCCCTGGTCCGGGACGATGATCGGCGGCGGGCCGGCCGGCCGCCCCTGGTCGCCGGGCTGGCCGCCACCCTGGGGTGCGCCGAACGACGGGATGGACGACGGGTCGATGCTCATGGGGTCCTCTTCCTCAGTGCACGTGGTGGCCGGCAATGAGAGGCCGCCCTTTCCACTTCCCATCCTGCCTCATCCGGGGCCTGCCTCACAGGGGCACCCGGCCACGCGTCGATCTTCGTCCGGGGCGCTCCGACGCCCGCCGCGAGCGGTGATGGTGACGGAGCGTGTCCGGTTGGAGGGCCGTCGCTGCCGGGGCTCCGGCGGGGTGCGGCGGGGTGCGGCCGTAGCCGAGTGGGCCGTCAACTGTGCTGTGCGGCAAGGGTTTTGCCCGGGCCGCCCGCGCTGTCGTGCGGGCGGCCCGGGCTGGTGGTGCTACTTCTCCAGCGGTCCGCGGCTGCGGACGGTGAGGCGGTCGCCCTCCTCGTCCCGCTCGACCAGGACGGTGTCCCCGTCGTGCACCTGGCCGGACAGGATGGCCCGGGCCAACTGGTCGCCGATCGCGGACTGGACCAGCCGGCGCAGCGGGCGGGCGCCGTACGCCGGGTCGTAGCCGGTGAGGGCCAGCCAGTCGCGGGCGGCCTCGGAGACGTCCAGGGTGAGCCGCCGCTCCCGCAGCCGGTCGCCGAGGCGGGCCACCTGGAGGTCGACGATCCGGCTCAGCTCGGCGGTGCCCAGCGGGTCGAAGACCACGATGTCGTCCAGCCGGTTGAGGAACTCGGGCTTGAACGCGGCCCGGACGGAGTCCAGCACCAGGGCCTTCTTCCGGTCCTCCGGGGTGGCCGGGTCGACCAGGAACTGGGAGCCCAGGTTGGAGGTGAGGATCAGGATCGCGTTGCGGAAGTCCACCGTGCGGCCCTGGCCGTCGGTGAGCCGGCCGTCGTCCAGCACCTGGAGCAGGACGTCGAAGACCTCCGGGTGGGCCTTCTCCACCTCGTCCAGCAGCACCACGCTGTACGGGCGGCGGCGGACCGCCTCGGTGAGCTGGCCGCCCTCCTCGTAGCCGATGTACCCGGGCGGGGCGCCGACCAGGCGGGAGACGGAGTGCTTCTCGCCGTACTCGCTCATGTCGATCCGGACCATGGCCCGCTCGTCGTCGAAGAGGAAGTCGGCCAGGGCCTTGGCGAGTTCGGTCTTGCCGACGCCGGTCGGGCCGAGGAAGAGGAACGAGCCGGTCGGGCGGTCCGGGTCGGCGATGCCGGAACGGGTGCGGCGCACCGCGTCCGAGACCGCCCGCACGGCCTCCGCCTGGCCGATCAGGCGCTGGCCCAACTCCTCCTCCATGCGCAGGAGTTTGGCGCTCTCGCCCTCCAGCAGGCGGCCGGCCGGGATGCCCGTCCAGGAGGCGACCACGTCGGCCACGTCGTCCGGGCCGACCTCCTCCTTCACCATCGAGGCGGAGGCGTCCTGGTCGGCCGCCCGCTCCTGGGCTTCGGCGAGCTCCGTCTCGGCGGCCGGGATCTCCGCGTACATCAGCTTCGACGCCCGCTCGAAGTCCCCGTCACGCTGGGCCCGTTCGAGCGCGCCGTGCAGGTCGTCCAGCCGCTCCTTGAGCTCGCCGACCCGGTTGAGGCTCTTCTTCTCCTGCTCCCAGCGCGCGGTCAGGGCGCTCAACTGCTCGTTCTTGTCGGCGAGATCGCGCCGCAGCCGGGCCAGCCGGTCGATCGAGGCGGCGTCCGACTCCTTCTCCAGGGCCAGCTCCTCCATCCTCAACCGGTCGACGGAGCGCTGGAGTTCGTCGATCTCGACCGGGGAGGAGTCGATCTCCATCCGCAGCCGGGAGGCCGCCTCGTCGACCAGGTCGATCGCCTTGTCGGGCAGGAAGCGGGAGGTGATGTAGCGGTTGGACAGGGTGGCCGCGGCGACCAGCGCGGCGTCCGCGATCTGCACCTTGTGGTGCGCCTCGTAGCGGCCCTTGAGGCCGCGCAGGATGGCGATCGAGTCCTCCACGCTGGGCTCGCCGACCAGCACCTGCTGGAAGCGGCGCTCCAGGGCCGGGTCCTTCTCGATCCGCTCGCGGTACTCGTCCAGCGTGGTGGCGCCGACCATCCGCAGCTCGCCGCGGGCCAGCATCGGCTTGAGCATGTTGCCGGCGTCCATCGCGGAGTCGCCGCCGGCGCCCGCGCCGACCATGGTGTGCAGCTCGTCGATGAAGGTGACGACCTGGCCGTCGCTCTGCTTGATGTCGTTCAGGACGGCCTTCAGCCGCTCCTCGAACTCGCCGCGGTACTTGGCGCCCGCGACCATCGCGCTGAGGTCCAGCGCGACCAGCCGCTTGCCGCGCAGCGACTCCGGCACGTCGCCGGCGACGATGCGCTGGGCCAGGCCCTCGACCACCGCGGTCTTGCCGACGCCCGGCTCGCCGATCAGCACCGGGTTGTTCTTGGTCCGGCGGGAGAGGACCTGGACGACCCGGCGGATCTCCTGGTCCCGGCCGATCACCGGGTCGAGCTTGCCGTCCCGGGCGGCCTGGGTCAGGTCGGTGCCGTACTTCTCCAGCGCCTTGTAGGTGCCCTCCGGATCCGGGGAGGTCACCCGGCCGCTGCCGCGCACGTCCTTGAACGCGGCGAGCAGGTCCTTCGCCGTCGCGCCCTGCCGCGCCAGCAGTTCGGCGACCGGCCCGCCCTCGGCGGCCAGGCCGACCATCAGGTGCTCGGTGGAGACGTACTGGTCGTCCAGGTCGTCGGCGCGCTTGCCGGCCTCGGTGAGCACCGCGAGGGTGTCCCGGGAGAGCTGCGGCGCGGCGACCGTCGAGCCCATCGCGCTGGGCAGGGCGGTCAGCTGGCGGCGGGCCTCGGCGTCGATCCGGGTGACGTCCGCCCCGACCGCCTCCAGCAGCGGCCGGGCGATGCCCTCGGGCTGCTCCAGCAGGGCGATCAGGATGTGCACCGGCTTGACGTCCGGGTTCCCGGACGCGCCCGCCTGCCGGATCGCGGCGGACAGGGCGTCCTGCGTCTTGGTGGTGAACTTGCTGGCGTCCACTGCTGGGGGGTCCTCCCTCGTCGTCCTTCAATGCTGCTACGTACAGCATGCACTAAGTTGAGTCTATTCCGCTCAAGTTCTTACGCCCGTTCCGCGCGTTCCACCCGTTCCGCGCGTTCCACCCGGGGTGGCCGCTGTGCGCGGGGCGTCCGGCGGGTCAGCCCCAGCAGCTCCCGGGCCGGCCCGCTCGGCCGCTGCCCGGCCGGCCACACCGCGCGCAGCGGCCGTCGCAGGTCCAGCCCCTCGGCCAGCGGCACGGCCACCAGCCGCCGGACGGCCAACTCCTCCACCACCGCCAGCTCGCTCAGGCAGACCGGCCCGGCCCCGGTCATCGCCGCCGCCTTCAGCGCGGTGGACGAGGCCAGCTCCAGCCGGGGCCGCACCGCGCCCCCGTACGGCGCCAGCGCCATCTCCAGCACCTCCCGGGTGCCCGAGCCCGACTCGCGCAGCACCAGCGGGGTGGCGGCCAGCTCCGGCCCGGTCAGCGGCGCCCGGCGGCGCGCCCACGGGTGGCCGGGCGCCACCACGACCACCAGCCGGTCCGCCGCCACCACCGCGCCGGCCAGCCCGGGCGGGGTGGACGGGCCCTCGACGAAGCCGAGGTCGGCGTCCCCGGCCAGCAGGTGCCCGGCGACCTCCGCCGAGTTCGCCGTCCGCAGCGTCACCGCCGTGCCCGGACTGGCCTCGGCCAGGGCCAGCAGCCAGCCCGGCATCAGGTACTCGGCGACGGTCAGGCTGGCCACCACCCGCAGCTTGGCGTCCCGCCGCTCGCGCAGCGCGTCGATCCCCGCGTCCAGCGCCTGCGCCGCCTCCACCACGTGCCCGGCCCACTCGACCACCAGCCGACCCGCCTCGGTCGGCCGGCTGCCCCGGGGCGAGCGCTCCAGCAGCGGGACGCCGATCTGCCGCTCCATGCCCTTGATCCGCGCACTGGCGGTCGGCTGGCTCACGCCCAGTTCGGCCGCGGCCCGCCCGACGCTGCCCAGCCGGGCCACCGCGAGCAGCAGTTCCAGGGCGCCGAGCTCGGGGACGCGGGGGGAGAGGGCCATAGGTCCAGGCTATGTCCTCATAGAACCCGCGGCGCTACCGGAGCCCGGCGCGGGGCGGCACGGTGGAACCATGTCCACCCTGGCCGATGCCCGCCCGCTCACCCGCCCCTCCCGTTCCTCCCGCCCCTCCCGTTCCTCGCTGCGTGCCCGCCTCGACCTCGCCCAGCTCGGCCCCAACTGGTACGCCGCCGTCATGGGCACCGCGATCCTGGGCAACGGCGCGGCCGTCCTGCCGCTCCGGCCGCCCGGGCTGATCGGCTTCGGCGAGGTGATGTGGGCGCTCGGACTCGCGGCCCTGCTGGTGCTGGGCGCGGCCCGGCTGGTCCACCTCACCCGGCACCGCGAGGCCGCCCGCACCCAGCTGCTGGACAACCCGGCCACCGCCGTCTTCTACGGCTGCCCGCCGATGGCCCTGCTCTCGGTCGGCCTCGGCACCCTGCTGCTCGGCTCCCGGGTGATCGGCACCGGCCCCGCGGTCGCCGTCGACGCCGTGCTGTGGGGCGTCGGCACCCTGTACGCGCTGGCCGTCGCCGGCGGCATCCCGTACCTGATGATCACCCGGCACCCGGTCTCCGCCCTGGAAGCCAACCCGACCTGGCTGCTGCCGGTGGTCGCCCCGCTGGTCGCCTCCGCCACCGGCCCGGCCCTCGTCCCGCACCTGCCGGCCGGGCTGCCGCAGCAGGCCATGCTGTACGCCTGCTGGGCCCTCTTCGGGATCGGCCTGCTGGCCACCCTGGTGCTGCTGCCGGTGGTCTTCACCGGGCTGTTCCACAGCAAGCTGCCCACCCTGGTGCTCACCCCCTCGCTGTTCCTGGTGCTCGGCCCGCTCGGCCAGTCCGTCACCGCCGTCCACCAACTCGCCGACGCCGCACGCCCGGTGCTGCCCGCGCTGGCCCCCGCCATGCTCCCCTTCGCGGAGCTGTACGGCGTCGCGGTGCTCGGCGTCGCGATGCTCTGGCTGGCCGTCGCGCTCACCGCCAACCTGCGCGCCCGCCGGGCCGGCATGCCGTTCGCGATGACCTGGTGGGCGTACACCTTCCCGATCGGCACCTGCGTCACCGGCGCCTCCGCGCTCGCCCGGCACACCGGGTTCGGCGGCTTCACCGCGATCGCCGCCGGGCTCTACCTGCTGCTGGCCACCGCCTGGGTGCTCGCCGCCGGCGGGACCGCCGCCGGGCTCGCCCGGGGGCGGCTGCTGGCGCGCTGAGCACACCGCCACGGGCCCACGAGCCCACGGGCACACCGCCTGCGGGCACACGGGCTCACAGGCACACCGCCCGTGGGTTCACCGCCCGTGGGTTCACCGGCACTCCGCCCGCCGGCCCGGACGGGCGCTGCCGTTGCAGGAACCCGCACCTGCATCCTGACCGTGCACGGCCAACCGATCGTACGGGCGGGCGCCACCCGCGCACCCCGCTGGCCTCGGCCTTTACCGGAACCCGGCCCGCCGCTCGACCCCTCCCGCCGCACCCGTCGTGCAGATAGCTGCAATTGCGCGAACCTGCACTCGGGCGACACTTGTTCACCGGCCGTCACGCTGTGAAGGTGGAGTCACGCCAGGCCGTCCGGGCACCGCAGCCCGATGGTGGCGACTTGCTCTTCGGAACTGACCACGGGTGCAACGTCCCGCACGCGTGAAACGGGGGGGAAGAGCGCCGGCCGGGGCGCCATGTGTGGTGATGGCCCCCGGAACCGGAGCCGTCGAGGCGTTGCTGCTCCGCCTCGACGGAAGCGCCTGGGCATGGCGTGGCGACGGCGGCCCCCGGGCACCCCGGAGTGCGACGGCACCCGGGCCCCGGAGGCCGTCGTCAGCCCGGTACCGTGACCGCCGAGCCCCGCGCCGGCCGGCGCGGAGGCGGCAACGAGGGAGAAGCGTCCGGCAGGGGAGTGTGCGACGTGACGGCGGAACCGGCGGTCATGCCGCAGCACGGACAGCCCCCGGGCGAGGAGCCCGACGAGGCCGCCCGGCAGCTGTACCTGGTGATCCTCGCCCAGGGCGGCCGCATCCCGTTCACCGACACCCAGGACGCCGACCAGGCGGCGCTCCAGCAGCTCATCGACCTCGGCCTGCTCATCGCCAACCCGATGGACCACTGCTACACCGCCATCAGCCCACGCTCCGTCAGCGACCGCCTGGGCGCCGAACTCCGCAGCGAGGCGACCAGGCTGCTGGTCCGCGCGGAGAACCTCCCCGGCGCCCTCGACGGCCTCACCCGCGCCTACGACGCGATGCCCCGGCCCTCCGGCCGGGCCGGCGGTGTCGTCTACGTCGAGGGCCACGTCCACATCCGCCAGCGGATCTCCCAGCTCGTCTCCGACTGCCGCTCCGAAGTCCTCGCCGCCCAACCCGGCCACCGCCCCGCCGACACCCTGCAGGTCGCCCTCCTCCAGGACGTCCAACTCCTCCAGCGCGGCTGCGCCCTGCGCACCATCTACCAGCCCGTCGCCCTCGCCGACCCGCCCGCCCTCGCCTACGTCGAAGAGGTCACCCGGCACGGCTCCCTCATCCGCGTCCTCGACGAACCGTTCCAACGGCTGCTCGTCTTCGACCGCACCGTCGCCGTGATCTCCGCCGACGACGACAACAGCACCGCCGCCTTCCTCACCGACCCGGCCGCCATCACCTTCCTGGTCGGCGCCTTCGAACGCGACTGGGCCCGCGCCGACACCGCCGAAACCGCCGCCGCCCTCGGCCCCACCCGCACCACCCCCGACCGGGTCGGCCGGCTCCTCGCCCGCGGCCTCACCCAGCGCGCCGTCGCCACCCGCCTCGGCCTCAGCGAACGCACCGTCGCCGCCCACATCTCCCGCCTGCGCGACCGCCACGGCGCCCAGACCCTCTTCCAACTCGGCTGGCTGATGAGAGGCGCCCGCGATGACCGATGAACCCGGCCCCGCCGAGCGCGCCCTCTACTTGACCGCCGTCCGCAACGGCGGCCGCCTCCACCCCGACGACCTCGCCCGCGCCGACCGGCCCGCCCTCGCCGCCCTCGTCGCCCGCGGCCTCCTCACCCCCACCCCCGCCGGCTACACCGTCGCCAACCCGCGCTCCCTCGGCGACCGCCTGGGCTCCGAACTCCGCACCCGCGCCACCCGGTTGCTCCTCCAGGCCGGACGCCTCCCCACCGCCCTCGGCCCCCTCGCCCACGCCTACGACGCCCTGCGCCGCCCCACCGCCCCCACGACGGACACCACCCACGTCGAGGGCAACGCCGACATCCGCCAGCGCATCTCCGACCTCACCTCGGGCTGCAAGGAGGAAGTCCTGGCCGCCCAACCGGGCCCGCGCCCCATCGAGGGCCTCCAGATGGCCCTGCCCCAGGACCTCTCCCTGCTCCAGCGCGGCTGCTCCCTGCACACCATCTACCAGCCGGCCACCCTCGCCGACCGGACCGTGCTCCGGCAGGTCGACCTCAGGACCAGGTACGGCGCCCACGTGCGCGTCCTCGCCGAACCGTACGAGCGGGTGATGGTCTTCGACCGCACGGTGGCCGTCATCCCCGCCGCCGAGGACAGGAGCCGCGCCGCCTTCATCACCGACCCGACCACCGTCGCCTTCCTGGTCGCCCACTTCGAACGCGACTGGGCCCGCGCCACCCCCGCCGACCGCCACTTCGACCCCCCGCACCCCACCGGCGCCCGGATCGTCCGGCTCCTCGCCCGCGGCCTCACCCAGCGCGCCGTCGCCACCCGCCTCGGCCTCAGCGAGCGCACGGTCGCCGGCCACATCGCCCGGCTGCGCGAACTGTACGACGCCGAGACGCTGGTCCAGCTCGGCTGGCAGATGAGAGGAGAGCACGATGCCTGAACCCGTACTCGACCTCCCCGACGACGCCGCCCGCGACCTCTACCGGGCGATCCTGGGTGAGGGCGGCCGGATCCGGGTGGGCGAGATCCGTCCCGAGGACGAGGCGGTGGTGAAGCAGCTCACCGACCTCGGCCTGCTCGTCCTGCGGGTCGCGGACGGCGTCTACTCGGCGATGAACCCGCGAGCCGTCGGTGAGCGGATCGGTACCGAACTCCGCGAGGAGGGCGCCCGGCTGATCACCCGGGCGGCACTCCTGCCGAGGATGCTGGACGACCTGACCCAGGCCTACGACGCGGTGCCGCATTGCCACCCCGAGCGTTCGCCCGGGGTGGAGTACGTCGCCGGAATGCTGCAGATCCGCCACCGGATCGCCCAGGTGCAGAACGACCATCCGAGCGAGGCCCTCGCCATGCAGCCCGGGGGTGCTCGTCCTTCGGTGCTCATGGACGACGGGCTGGAGCAGAGCCGACGCCACCTCGCACGAGGCGGCACGCTGCGGACGATCTACGAGGTGTCAGCCCGGCTCGATCCGGCGACGGTCGCCTTCGCCGCCAGGTCGACCGAGCTCGGCGCCGCGATCCGGGTCCTGCCCGTCTCGTTCACCCGGCTGATGATCTTCGGCCGGGCCGTCGCCGTGATCCCCGCCGCCTCGGACCACGGCAGCGCGGCCTTCGTCGAGGATCCGGCCGTGGTCGACTTCCTGGTGCGGGACTTCGAGCTGCACTGGCGGCAGGCCGAGGGTGTGAACTGGGCCGCGCTCGCCGTCGGCGGGGCGGAGCCCGTGATCCACGAGCAGGTCGGCCGCCTGCTCGCGCAGGGGCTCACGCAGCGGGCGATCGCCAACCGTCTGGGGCTGAGCGAGCGGACGGTCGCCGGTCACATCGCCCGGCTGCGTGAACTGTACGACGCGGAGACGCTGTTCCAACTGGGCTGGCAGATGCGGGCAGCCCGGACGGGGGACGGGGAGTCCGGTGGGTGAGCGTCGCTCAGCCGGTGGCGGCGCTGGTCGGCCAGTAGCCGGCCCGGCCGGCGACGGGGGGCTGCTGCCGGGGGACGTTGAACTGCTCGCCGGGGGCGGTCCAGAAGCCCTCGCGCAGGGACAGCGCCATGCCGGCCCAGTCGAGCGCGGTCTCCACGGTGTGGTTGAGGGCCTCCTGCGACCAGGTGTCGTCGAAGACCAGCGGCAGGACGGGGGCGACCTGCTCGATGGTGGCGATCAGCGGGTTGTGCGTGATGGCCTCGTCGACGAGGAGGACGATGGGCTTCCGCAGCGCCGACGCCCACCCCAGCTCCAGGCTCACCCCGGCCGACAGCGGCGCCCCGACGTAGGCGAACACGAGGTCCGCGGACTGCAGGGCCCGGAAGTCGGACGGCACCCGGGGCTCCGGCGCCTGCCCGGCGACGGTCCAGGCATCACTGTGGTGCGCGCTGTACACGGCGGCACCGCTACGGAGCAGGGTGGTGCGAAGCGTCGTCAGCCGAGTCCGGCTGGCGAGGGTCACCACACTGTCCGCCGGCCCGGTCAACCGCATCAGCGGCGCGGCCAGAAACACACGTGCACGCCGGCCCTCGGGGGCCTGTCCAGCGTGCTCTCGCAGGTAGGGCTCACTCATTGTCGACTCCGGGGGAGTGGCTGACCGGGTTCACCGGGCCCGGTGGGTTAAGCAGGCAGGCGATGTCGAGAGCCGCTTGGCGGGCACTCGTCATGAGTAGGTAAAAGACTGGATTGAAGGTACATCGGCAAGTGTGGTGAGCTTGCCGGGACCATCGGGAGCGAACTGATCGTCCATCGTTGGCGGGGACCGAGTCCACTCCCGCACGGTGGCATCTGCATGCCTGGCATGGAGATGACGCACTCCCCCCGAAGGGGGGCTGTGGCATCCACGTCGATACTGCGGCATTATGTGGGCGGTTGAAGGACACGTCCTCAATTTGCTTCGACACTGCGACTCTTTGGAAGGTGTGATCGCGTGCCTCGCATGATCCGACACGTTCGCATCGCGGCGGCCACGGTCGCTGTGGTTATCGCCGTACTGGCTGGCGGCGCTCAGTTCCAGGCCGCCAAGGGCGGTTCGGTGGATCGAGGGGCCTCGGTGACCCAGCAGGCGAAGACCGGCGGCATGTCGCTGGAGAACGACAGCAACTGGACCTGAGACGGGGACAGTTCGGTTGTCGGGGCGGACCTGGCCGGGATCCCGCGTTGCGACGCGGGGTCGGGCCGTCCGGTTCGACGACCTAGGCAGGGGCGTCCGGATCCCGGTGCTGAGCGGCGCGAGCGAGCACGTATCCCAGCTGAAAGAGCGAATCCACCTGGTAGTCCTCTCTCATGTCCGCTATGTGCCGTGCGAGCGTGCGCTCGCTGATCCCGAGGCTGCGGGCTATCACACGGTGACTGGTGCCTTTGAGCAAGAGGTCGATGATCGTCTGCCGCAGGCTTGATATCACCTGCTGCGGGACGACACGGGCTCCGTCGAATTCCAGCGCGTGGCTCCAGTGCCGCTCGAAGATCTCGGAGACGAGGAAGTCGATGATGGCACGGTCGTGGATGAACGCCGCGACGTTCAGATCGTCCGCCACCGGGATGATCGCGGTCCGTCGGTCGACGATGATGAGTCTGGCGTACGGCTCGTCAAGGGTCCTGACGTGTCCGCCCGCTTCGGTGATCGCCAGGACGTAGTCGCGGGTGGCCGGGTGGTACCGGGTGCTCGGGTGATAGATCGTCCGGGCCGACGCACCTCGTTGGAGCAGCGCGAGGTCACGGTCACGGCTTCCGGCGAGGGCCTCCGGCGGGCGGGGTCCCCCGGGCTGTGCGGCGAGGAACTCCTCGGTGCAGCTGTTCGCCAGTTGGCTGAGCCGCTGGTTGATGAGGGCCTTTCCCCGGACGTATTCGATGCTTCCCCCGGATTGCATCGGGGTGTTGAAGGCCTCCGCCAACTCCTTCAAGTCGGTCGGCAGTTCCTCCGCCCGGGACAAGAGGTCGAGCGCCTTGCGTTGCCACGACGCGATGAGGCCGGCGGAAAGCTGCTGGGGGTCGACCGCGATGAGCACATCGGCTTCGTCCGTGTCGGGCACCAGCAGGCCGATATCGAGGAGTTCTTGCAGATGCTTGGTCTCGGCCTTTACCCGCTCTTGGCGCGTAAGTCGGCCATGATCGCCGACCACCTGGAGATAGAGTTTCCGGGCATCGGCCGAGAGAACACCGAGCCCGCCTGACGTGAGCCCTGGCTCGGCCGTCTCTGGCATTTGCGGCTCCTTGGTGTTGTACAGATCCGGACGAGGGCTGGACATGTCGGTCCCGGCTGGGATCATAGGCGCCTTTCACGCGATTCGGAGTCGACGTGCAGCCTCGATGTGCGTCTGCTGACAGCACCCTCTCACCAAGACCGAGCCGCCGACACCCCCCCGGGTGGAGGGGAGCCGGCGGCCGGAGGTGTTCAGCCAAGTTTCAGCGCTTGGGGCGCCAGACGACGAGGGCGCTGGACTGGGCGGGGGGCTGGTAGGGGACGAGGTCGCGGCGGTAGGAGGCGTGGACGGCGGCCTCGCGCTGCTGGAGGGCGCTGGTGGCGCCTTCGAGGGAGTCGACCAGTTCGCCGATGCGGGACTGGAGCGCGGTGACCTGGTTCTCCAGCTCGATGATCCGCTTGATGCCGGCCAGGTTGATGCCCTCGTCCTGGGAGAGCCGCTGGACCTCGCGCAGCTGCTGGATGTCGCGCGCGGAGTAGCGGCGGCCCCGGCCGGCGGTGCGGTCGGGGCTGACCAGACCGAGGCGGTCGTACTGGCGGAGGGTCTGCGGGTGCAGGCCGGAGAGCTCGGCGGCGACGGAGATGACGTACACCGGGGTGTCCTCGGTGAGGACGTACTGCGGCGGGGCGGTGGGCCGCCGGGTGCGGCGGCCGTCGCCGGGCAGGCCGGAGCCGATGCCGGGCAGGCCTTCACCGATGCCGGGGCCGATGGGGCTGTCGGGGATCATCTGGTCGTCACGCTCCCTTCGCCGCCCGGAACAGGGCGGCTCGTGGGTCGTCGGAGGCGGTGGCCTCGCGGTACTGCTCCAGGGCGTTCAGCGCGTCCCCGGTGACGTGCCGCGGCACCACGACCTCGACGGTGACGAGGAGGTCGCCGCGGGTGCCGTCCTTGCGGGTGGCACCCTTGCCGCGGGCGCGCATGGTGAGGCCGTTGGCGCTGCCGGGGGGCAGCTTCAGCTTCACGGCCGGCCCGTTCAGCGTGGGCACCTCGATGGTGGCGCCCAGGGTGGCCTCGGGGAAGGTGACGGGGACGGTGACGGTGAGGTTGTCCCCCTTGCGCCCGAAGACGGGGTGCGGGCCGACGTGCACGGTGACGTAGAGGTCGCCGGGCTGTCCGCCGCGTTCGCCCTGGGCGCCCTTGCCCTTGAGCCGGATGCGCTGGGCGTCCTGGACGCCGGCCGGGATGCGGACCTGCATGGTGTGGGCGGAGCTGGCCCTGCCGCTGCCGTGGCAGTCGACGCACGGGTCGTCGACGATCATTCCGCGCCCGCGGCAGTCCTTGCACGGCTCGGAGAGCGCGAACGCGCCCTGACCGCGGCTGACGGTGCCGGCGCCGACGCAGGTCGGGCAGACCCGCGGGGTGGTGCCGGACTTGGCGCCGGTGCCGTTGCAGCTGCGGCAGGGGGCCTGGCTGGTCATCCGCAGCGGGACGGTCGCACCGTCGACGGCCTCGTCGAAGGCGAGGGTCACCTCGGTCTCGACGTCGGCGCCGCGCCGGGGCTGGGCCTGCCGGCCGCCGCCGCGGTTGAAGAGCCCGCCGAAGACGTCGCCGAGCCCGCCGCTGCCGGTGTTCTGGCTGCCGCTGAAGAGGTCGCCGAAGTCGAAGTTGTAGCTGCCGTTGCCCTGGCCGGGGCCGCCGGCCCGGAAGCCGCCGTTGGCGAAGAGGCTGCGGGCCTCGTCGTACTCCTTGCGGCGCTTCTCGTCGGACAGGACGTCGTAGGCCTCGGAGATGTCCTTGAAGCGTTCCTCGGCCTTGGCGTCGCCCTTGTTGGCGTCCGGGTGGAACTCGCGCGCGAGCTTGCGGTAGGTCTTCTTGATCTCGGCGGCGGTGGCGTCCTTGGGCACGCCGAGGACCTTGTAGTAGTCCTTCTCCACGTAGTCCTTGCCACTCATGCGTCCACCTCGCTCCGCTCGGCAGCCGCTCCGCGCAACACGCGCCTTTCAACGATTCGTTTTTCAACGATTCGCTCGCTGCGCTTGCTCATAGCTGCCGCCACCTCCCGATGTCCATCGTCGCTGCGCTGTCAACAGCCGCTTCACCTGGCGCTGTTGACAGCGCGCTGCGGAGCCGGCCGCCGTACTGGCCGGCGTACGACTCCGCAGCGCACTGGTTGTCAGCTGTCACAGGTTGTCAGCTGTCCGAACCACCGTCGGACTTGTCCGCGTCCCCGGACTTCGCCTCGCCGTCGGGCGCGGCCGTGGTCTGGGTGCCCGGCTGGGGCTCCGCGACGGCGACCATGGCGGGGCGGATGATCCGCTCGCCGATGCGGTAGCCGGGCTGGAGGATCTGCACACAGGTGTCCTCGGTGACGTCCGAGGAGTAGCTGTGCATCAGCGCCTCGTGCATGGTCGGGTCGAAGGGCTCGCCCTCCTTGCCGAACTGCTGGAGGCCCAGCTTGGCGACGACCGTCTCCAGGGACTCGGCGACGGACTTGAAGCCGCCGGTGACCTCGCCGTGCTCGCGGGCGCGGCCGATGTCGTCGAGCACCGGGATCAGGGACTCCAGGATGTTGGAGACCGCGATCTCGCGGACCGTCAGCCGGTCGCGCTCGACCCGCTTGCGGTAGTTCTGGTACTCGGCCTGCAGGCGCTGCAGGTCGGCGGTGCGCTCGGCCGACTCCCGCTTGGCAGCGGCGAGTTCGTCGGAGCCCGCACCGGAGCCGGAGTCGGCGGCGCCGGCTGCGGCGGCCTCCTCGGCGGCCTTGATCACAGCCTCGTCGGCGGCGGAGTCGTCGCCGGGCTTGCCGCCCTGCGGCTTGTCCGTCATGCCGCACCGCCCTTGGGCTTCTCGTCGTCCACGATCTCGGCGTCGACGACGTCGTCGTCCTTGGCCTGGGTGGACTCGCCGGCCGGGGCGGCGGCGTCGGCGTTGGCGTACAGCGCCTGGCCGAGCTTCTGCGCGGTGGTGGAGACCTTCTCCGAGGCTTCGCGGATCTTCGCGATGTCCTCGCCCTTCAGGGCCTCCTTGAGCTCGCCGATGGCGGTCTCGACCTCGGCCTTGACGTCGGCGGGGAGCTTGTCGGTGTTGTCGGCGATGAACTTCTCGGTCGAGTAGACGAGCTGCTCGGCGGAGTTGCGGGTCTCGACGGACTCGCGGCGCTTGTGGTCCTCCTCCGCGTACTGCTCGGCCTCGCGCATCATGCGCTCGATGTCGTCCTTCGGCAGCGCGGAGCCGCCGGTGACGGTCATCTTCTGCTCCTTGCCGGTGCCGAGGTCCTTCGCGCCGACGTGCATGATGCCGTTGGCGTCGATGTCGAAGGTGACCTCGATCTGCGGCAGGCCGCGCGGCGCCGGCGGCAGGCCGGTCAGCTCGAACATGCCCAGCTTCTTGTTGTACGCCGCGATCTCGCGCTCGCCCTGGTAGACCTGGATCTGCACGGACGGCTGGTTGTCCTCGGCCGTGGTGAAGATCTCGGAGCGCTTGGTCGGGATCGTGGTGTTGCGCTCGATCAGCTTGGTCATGATGCCGCCCTTGGTCTCGATGCCGAGGGACAGCGGGGTGACGTCGAGCAGCAGGACGTCCTTGACCTCACCCTTGAGGACACCGGCCTGGAGCGCGGCGCCGATGGCGACGACCTCGTCCGGGTTGACGCCCTTGTTGGCGTCCTTGCCGCCGGTCAGCTCGCGGACGAGCTCGGCGACGGCGGGCATGCGGGTCGAGCCGCCGACCAGGACGACGTGGTCGATCTCGGAGAGCGAGATGCCGGCGTCCTTGATCACGTTGTGGAACGGGACCTTGCAGCGCTCCAGCAGGTCGGAGGTGAGCTGCTGGAACTGGGCGCGGGTGAGCTTCTCGTCCAGGTGCAGCGGACCCTCGGCGGAGGCCGTGATGTAGGGCAGGTTGATCGAGGTCTCGGAGGACGAGGACAGCTCGATCTTGGCCTTCTCGGCGGCCTCGCGCAGACGCTGCAGGGCCATCTTGTCCTTGGACAGGTCGACGCCGTGGCCGGCCTGGAAGACCTTGACCAGGTGGTCGACGACCTTCTGGTCCCAGTCGTCACCACCGAGGTGGTTGTCACCGTTGGTGGCCTTCACCTCGACGACCCCGTCGCCGATCTCCAGCAGGGAGACGTCGAAGGTGCCGCCGCCGAGGTCGAAGACCAGGATGGTCTGGTCGTCCTTGTCGAGGCCGTAGGCCAGGGCGGCCGCGGTCGGCTCGTTGACGATGCGCAGGACGTTGAGGCCCGCGATCTCACCGGCCTCCTTGGTGGCCTGGCGCTCGGAGTCGGAGAAGTACGCCGGAACGGTGATGACGGCGTCGGTGACGGTCTCACCCAGGTAGGCCTCGGCGTCCCGCTTCAGCTTCTGCAGCACGAAGGCGCTGATCTGCTGCGGGTTGAAGTCCTTGCCGTCCAGGTTGATCTTCCACCCGGTGCCCATGTGGCGCTTGACCGAGCGAATGGTGCGGTCGACGTTGGTGACCGCCTGACGCTTGGCCACCTCGCCGACCAGGACCTCGCCGTTCTTCGCGAAAGCGACGACGGACGGCGTGGTCCGCGCGCCCTCGGCGTTCGTGATGACGGTGGGCTCGCCACCTTCCAGAACGCTGACGACCGAGTTCGTCGTACCGAGGTCGATGCCGACCGCGCGTGCCATCGTAAATACCTCCACGGAAGAGTTGAGCTTTACAGGCTCAAGGATGCATGACCGGATGGGTGCCGTCAACAGGGATGAGTCGCTGCCGCTCAACTTTGCTGAGCGTTCTCCTTCCCGCGGCCGCGGTGACTTCCCGTGGCCGTGGTCGCGGCCGTGGTCGCGGCCGCGGCGCGTGTGGCGCCACGTGACTGCCGCCATAGCTTGGGAACCTTCTGGAGGACTGGTGGTGGGCGGTAATGTCCGGGCCGTCGGCCCGGAAAGTTACCGGCGAGTACAATCCCTTCCACGCAAGACCGTTCAAAGACCGCTCAACAGCAAGCCGCAGGAGACGGAGAGCCGATGCAGCTAGCAGCGATCGTCATCTCGCTGGTCACGTTCGTGATCGGCACCGCGCTCGCCGCCCGTGCGGCGCTGTACATCTACAAAGTGGTACGGACCGGCCAGCCGGACCCCACCCGCTTCGGTCAGCCCGCCCAGCGGGTGAAGACCGTCGCGGTCGAGTTCGTCGGACACACCCGGATGAACCGCTGGGGGATCGTGGGCATCGCCCACTGGTTCGTCGCGGTCGGCTTCTTCAGCCTGGTGCTGACCATCGTCAACGCCTTCGGCCAGCTCTTCGACGCCGAGTTCGCGCTGCCGATCATCGGCCACTGGATGCTCTGGCAGCTCTTCGTCGAGCTCGTCGGCACCCTCACCACGCTGGGCATCGCGACGCTGATCGTGATCCGGCTGCTCAGCCTGCCGTCCCGGTCCGGCCGCAAGTCCCGCTTCGCCGGCTCGATCGCCTGGCAGGCCTTCTACGTCGAGTACACGATCCTCGGCATCGGCCTCTGCATCCTGATGCTGCGCGCCCTGGAGGGCGCCCTCAACGGCGTCGACTCTTACGGGCCCGAGCACCTGGTCTCGTACCCGCTGGTCTCCGCCTTCAGCGGCCTGTCGCACGGCACGCTGGAGAACCTGATCTACCTCTTCGCGATGCTGAAGATCTGCATCTCGTTCGCGTGGGCGACCACCATCGGCATCAACCCCTCGATGGGCGTGGCCTGGCACCGCTTCCTCGGCTTCTTCAACATCTACTTCAAGCGCGAGGAGGACGGCGGCACCGCGCTCGGCGCCCTGCGTCCGATGACCAGCGGCGGTCAGCCGATCGACTTCGAGGACCCGGCCGACGACGCCGTGTTCGGCGTCTCCCAGGTCGAGCACTTCTCCTGGAAGGGCATCCTCGACTTCTCCACCTGCACCGAGTGCGGCCGCTGCCAGTCGCAGTGCCCGGCCTGGAACACCGGCAAGCCGCTCTCGCCGAAGCTGCTGATCATGGGCCTGCGCGAGCACGCCTTCGGCAAGGCGCCCTACCTGCTGGCCGGTGGCGGCAAGGACATGGAGGGCGAGGAGAAGGCCACCGCCGAGCAGCTCAAGGACGTCCCGGCGGCCGCCCTGGCCGAGGCCGAGCGCCCGCTGATCGGCACCGCCGAGGAGAACGGCGTCATCGACCCGGACGTCCTGTGGTCCTGCACCACCTGCGGCGCCTGCGTCGAGCAGTGCCCGGTGGACATCGAGCACATCGACCACATCGTCGACATGCGCCGCTACCAGGTGATGATCGAGTCCTCGTTCCCGACCGAGGCCGGGACGATGCTCAAGAACCTGGAGAACAAGGGCAACCCGTGGGGCATGGCCACCAAGGCCCGCCTGGACTGGGTCAAGGAGCTCAAGAAGGAGACCGGCATCGAGGTGCCGGTGATCGGCGAGGACATCGACCCCGCCGAGGTCGAGTACCTCTACTGGGTCGGATGCGCCGGCGCCCTGGAGGACCGCGCCAAGAAGACCACCAAGGCCTTCGCCGAGCTGCTGCACACCGCGGGCGTGAAGTTCGCCATCCTCGGCAAGGAGGAGTCCTGCACCGGTGACTCCGCCCGCCGGCTGGGCAACGAGTTCCTCTTCCAGATGCTCGGCGCGCAGAACGTCGAGACGCTGAACGCGGCCCTGGAGGACGCGCCGGTCAAGCGGATCGTCGCCACCTGCCCGCACTGCTTCAACACCATCGCCAACGAGTACCCGCAGCTGGGCGGCCACTTCGAGGTCATCCACCACACCCAGCTGCTGCAGCACCTGATCGACGAGGGCAAGCTCGTCCCGGTCAACCCGGTCGAGGGCCTGATCACCTACCACGACCCCTGCTACCTGGGCCGCCACAACAAGGTCTACAGCCCGCCGCGCGAGATCATGGACAAGGTCCCCGGTCTGCGCCAGCAGGAGATGCACCGGCACAAGGAGCGCGGCTTCTGCTGCGGCGCCGGCGGTGCCCGGATGTGGATGGAGGAGCGCATCGGCAAGCGGATCAACACCGAGCGCGTGGACGAGGCGCTGTCCCTCAACCCGGACATCGTCTCCACCGCCTGCCCGTTCTGCCTGGTGATGCTCTCCGACTCGGTCAACGGCAAGAAGAACGAGGGCGCAGCCAAGGAGCACCTGAAGGTGGTCGACGTCGCCCAGCTGCTGCTCGACTCGGTGAAGGCGACCCCGCCGGCCGCCGCCGAGGAGCCTGCGACGGTGGACGCGTAGCGTCCTCTGTTCGACAGTTCTGCTACAACTGCCCGGCCCGGTGGTCGCCGCGAGAGCGCCCGCCGGGCCGGGCTTTTGGGGGGCCGGGACGGGCCGGACCGGGGGCGGATCCGGGGCGGGACTCGTAGGGGAGTGGTGCCAATCGCACGGCCGCCTGAGTGTCCGCCCGTTGGGAGGAAATACAGTAGGCGGCAGACCGGCCTCGCGCCGGTCGACCCGTTCCGGACGGCCGGACGGGTCCTGACCACCGACGGAGGTATCGGCCCGCCGGGCCGGGCCGCAGAGCACAAGGGGAACAGCGCAGACCATGACCGAGGCGATCATGCTGGTCGGTGGTAAGGGCACGCGACTGCGTCCGCTGACCACCCACACCCCCAAGCCCATGCTGCCGGTGGCGGGCGTCCCCTTCATCGCCCACCAGCTGGCCCGCGCGGCCGCCGCCGGCGTCACCCGCGTCGTGCTGGCCACCTCCTACCTGGCCGAGGTCTTCGAGGACCACTTCCAGGACGGCACCCCGTACGGCATCGAGCTGGTCTACCTGACCGAACGCGAGCCGCTGGGCACCGGCGGCGCGATCCGCAACGCGGCGTCCGGGCTGACCTGCGGCCCCGACGAGCCCGTGCTGGTCTTCAACGGCGACATCCTCTCCGGCGTCGACATCGCCGCCCTGCGCGACGGCCACGTGGCCGCCGGGGCCGACGTCACCCTGCACCTCACCCGGGTCGAGGACCCGCGCGCCTTCGGCCTCGTCCCGACCGACGCGAACGGGCGGGTGCTGGAGTTCCTGGAGAAGCCGGAGACGCCCGAGCAGATCGTCACCGACCAGATCAACGCCGGCTGCTACGTCTTCACCCGGTCCGTCATCGACCGCATCCCGGCCGGCCGCGAGGTGTCCGTCGAACGCGAGACCTTCCCCGAGCTGCTGGCCACCGGCGCGCTGCTGCGCGGCGTCGTCGACACCTCGTACTGGCTCGACCTCGGCACCCCGGCCGCGTTCGTCCGCGGCTCGGCCGACCTGGTGCTCGGCAAGGTCGACTCCCCGGCCGTCCCCGGCCCGACCGGCGACGCCCTGCTGCTGCCCGGCGCCACCGTCCACCCCGGCGCGGTGCTCAGCGGCGGCACCGTGGTCTCCGCGAACGCGGTGGTCGAGGCCGGCGCGATCGTCGAGGGCAGCGTGATCCTGCCGGGCGCGGTGGTCGGCCCGGAGACCCTGGTCAAGGACTCCATCGTGGGCGCCTTCGCCACCGTCGGCGCCCGCTCGGCGCTGGACGGCGCGGTGATCGGCGACGGCGCGATCGTCGAGTCCGACAACGAGCTGCCGAACGGCATCCGGATCGCCTGCGGCACCCTGCTGCCGGTCGGCGCGGTCCGCACCTCGGCCGGCCCGGGCGGCTGCCCGGCCGGCACCGCCGCGGCCGCCGCGGTGCACGGGCCCTCGGTCAGCGCGCAGCGGTAGCAGGACGCCGGGCCGGGCCGGGGCGCTGCCGCCGGGCCGCGGTAGCGCTGTCGCCGGGTCGCGGTAGCGCCGTCGGCGGATCGGCGGTGGCGCCGTCGGCGGCGGGATTTCGGCCGCGTTCGTCTCAGGCTCGCTGCAAACCGGCCCCGGCTCCGTCCAGGCCCCACGCGGATTGGGCCGGACGGGTACCGTCAGAGCGTGGCTGGTAATCGATACGACAGCGGGCAGGGCGCCGACCCCCACGGCGGGTGGGCGCCCCCTCCGCCGCCGGCGGGGCCCGGGGGGCACGGGCAGACGGACGGGCCGGAGTACTTCACGACCTCGCACCGGGGCGTGACCGACGGCCCCGACGGCAGGCCCGGAGGCCCCGGCGCCCCGGGCCCGCAGGGCGGCTACGACCCGTACGCCGCCGACCGGCCCGGCGGCACCCGGGCCTTCCCGACCGGCGACCCGTACGCGCAGGAGCCGCCCCACCAGGGGTACTACGACCAGGGCCAGTACCCCGGGCACCCCGGACCGGCCGGCTACCCCGGGTACCCGCAGGAGGGGTACGGCGCCGAGGGCTACGACCAGGGCTACGACCAGGGCGGACACCCGCAGGGCGACGGCTACGGCCAGGACGGCTACGGGCCGCAGCAGCAGCCGCCGTACGGCCAGGACAACGTCACCGTCTACCGGGCCGGCGGCCAGTCCGCCCCGCACGTCGCCGGGCCCCGCCCGCACTGGCGCGAACTGCTCATCGGCATCTTCCGCGCCCCCACCGCGACCTTCGACCGCGCCCGCGACCACCAGGTCTGGCTGCCCGCCCTCACCGTCTCGATGCTGTACGGCGCGCTCGCGGTGCTCGGCATCGGCCTGACCCACGACGACATCGTCGACTCGACCTTCACCGTCGCGCTGACCGGCATCGCCGCCGCCGCGATCGGCTTCGCCGTGGCCGGAGCGGTCTTCGGCGGCGTCACCTACGCGCTGGCCCGCCAGCTCGGCGGGGACGGCCCGTGGAAGTCGACGGTCGGCCTGGCCGCGCTGATCGGCTGGCTGACGGACGCGCCCCGGCTGCTGCTCGACCTGGTGCTGCCCTCGGGCAGCGCGGTCGTCCAGGTCGCCGGATGGGCCACCTGGGCGTTCTGCGCGTACCTGCTGACCAGCATGGTCCGGCGGGTGCACGACCTGCCCTGGGGTAAGGCGGCCGCCGCCTCGGCGGTGCAACTGCTCGCGCTGCTGGTGCTGATCAAGCTGCCGACCCTGGGCTGACGGCCGGAGGGCACAATGGTGGACGGATCCCGGTCAGGCCGGGGCCCGTCCACCCTCTTCACCCCCTCAGCCTTCACCCCCCACCCCCTCACGCCTCCACTCCCTCACTCCCTCACTCCCCACCCCCTCACTCCCTCACCCGTTCCACGTCACCGGAGCCAGGAATGACCCTCCCCACCACGCACGTCAGCTTCCCGGCCGGGGCGGTGACCGGCGAGTCGACGGTGATCGCGGTGCACCCGCTGGGGGACGGCCGGCACGCCGTCGTGACCGGGGCCACCCCGTTCCACCCGCTCGACCACACCTGGCCCGACCAGCCCGCGGACCTCGGCACCCTCACCGTCGACGGCACCGAGCTGGCCGTCGTCGACTGCCTCACCGGCGCCGTCGGCCCGGACGGTGGAACGCCGCTGGCCGGGGCCGACATCCCGGTCCGGCGCGGCGACGAGGAGTGGTCCTGGCTGGTCCTGCACGTCGTCGACACCGACCCCGGCGACCTCGTCGGGCGCACCGCCGTCCTCGCCGTCGACGCCGACCGCCGGGCCGCCCTCAGTGCCTCGCACAGCGGCTGCCACCTGCTCGCCCTCGCCCTCAACGAGGCCCTCGCGCCGCGCTGGCGCAAGGACCCGGGCCGCTCCGACGCCCTCGGCCACCCCGACTTCGACAGCCTCGCGATGGCCACCTCGGTGATGGACACCGAGGCCAGCACCGACACCTACCGGCTCGGCAAGTCGCTGAAGAAGAAGGGCTTCACGGCGGACGCCACCGACGAGCTCCCCGCCCTCGCGGACGCCCTGCCCGCCCTCACCGAGGCCGTCAACGCCCGGCTCGCAGCCTGGGTCGCCGCCGACGCCCCGGTCCGCATTGAGGTCCCCGGCCCCGAGCTCACCGCCCGCCGCCAGTGGCACTGCGAGCTTCCCGAGGGCGGCGCGCAGATCTCCTGCGGCGGCACCCACCTGCACCACCTCGGCGAACTCGCCGAACTCCGCACCGAACTGCGGCTCTCCGAGGACGGCACCGAACTGGTCGCCGTCACCCGCCCCAAGCGGGCCTGAGCACCCGGGAAACGCGACGGGCGGCCGCCCCTCGTCCGTCATCGGCGAGGGTCGGCCGCCCGTACTGCGTGCGCTCCGCCCGGATCAGACGTCGGTGCGGTGGAAGTTCAGGAACGAACGGGACGGCGTCGGGCCGCGCTGGCCCTGGTAGCGCGAGCCGTACCGCTCCGAGCCGTACGGGTGCTCCGACGGCGAGGAGAGCCGGAACAGGCAGAGCTGCCCGATCTTCATCCCCGGGTACAGCTTGATCGGCAGCGTCGCGACGTTCGACAGCTCCAGCGTCACGTGACCGTTGAAACCGGGGTCGATGAAGCCGGCCGTCGAGTGCGTCAGCAGGCCCAGCCGGCCCAGGCTCGACTTGCCCTCCAGCCGGGACGCCACGTCGTCGGGCAGCGAGATGACCTCGTACGTCGAGGCCAGCACGAACTCGCCCGGGTGCAGGATGAACGCGTCGTCGCCCTCGGGCTCCACCAGCCGGGTCAGGTCCGGCTGCTCCTCGGAGGGGTCGATGTGCGGGTAGCGGTGGTTCTCGAACACGCGGAAGAAGCGGTCGAGGCGCACGTCGATGCTCGACGGCTGGATCATCGCCGGGTCGAACGGGTCGACGACGACCCGGCCCAGGTCGATTTCGGTCCGGATGTCCTTGTCAGAGAGCAGCACGCTTCGAGGTTACGTGCACGACAGGGCCCCGGACGAATCCGCCCGGGGCCCGTTCCGTCCTCGCGTCGACCGTCAGGCCAGGAACTCCGCGGCCTCCAGCCGCAGCGCCCGGTCCAGCTGCGGCGCCGACAGCTCCCGCACGTCGGCCAGCACCGAACTCCTCAGCCGCCCGCACTGCGGACAGCGGATCAGCCGCCCGGGCCCGAGCCGGCCCGGACCGAGGTTCTGCATCGGGAACGTGGTGGTGCTGAACAGGTGCCCCTCGGCACAACGAACGACGGCGCGCTGCTCCATCGATCCCCTTCCCATCCCTAACCCAGTACTCACCCGTACTCATCGCGCCCCGCGGGACCTCGCCCCGGGACAGCGTCACATTAGGGGATGCTCCGGACATTCCACACCGTGGCTCGCCGCCCCGAACCCACCCGCCGGAGCACTCGTACGCGGCCCACACAGTACGCCCCCCACCCACCCCTGCCCGCCCCGCCACTCCCCGGGCGGGCCGTGCAACCACAGTCGCGAATGGGGTACAGTGACACTGGATTGAGCGGTCTCTGACGGCTCATCAGGCGGGCGTAGTTTAATGGTAGAACATGAGCTTCCCAAGCTTAGAGCGCGAGTTCGATTCTCGTCGCCCGCTCCGTACCGAGAGCCGCAGGTCATCTGACCTGCGGCTCTTGTGTTGTCCGGGCCACTTCGGGTCCGCCGTGCCGGATCCGTGTTCGCGGAGGGGTGGCCGTAGTTCGATCGGGTTCGCACTGTTGTTTCCGTCGCTCGCGGTAACGCATGGTGGATCAATCGGATACGGGCTGCCCGCAGCCCTGTTGTCTCATGGAGCCGCGCGGGCGGCGGTTGCCTGCCAGGGGAGGACGCAGATGATCAGGGTTCTGTTAGCCGAGGACATGACCATGGTGCGCAGCGCGCTGATGGCACTCCTCGCGTACGAGGACGATCTGGAGGTCGTCGCGGACGTCGAACGCGGTGACCTGGTGGTGCCGACGGCGCTGCGGGTCCGGCCGGACGTGGCGGTGCTCGACATCGACATGCCCGGTCTGGACGGGCTCCGGGCCGCGGCCGAGTTGCACGACAAGCTCCCGACGTGCGGGACGCTCATCCTGACCGGGCTGGCGAGACCCGCGCATCTGCGCAGTGCGATGTCCGTTCACGTGCTCGGGTTCCTCGGCAAGGACGCCCCGGCCGAGGAACTGGCCGCGGCGATCAGGAAGGTGGCCGCCGGCGAGCGCGCCATCGACCCGGAGCTGGCCCTCGCCGCCCTGGGGGCGCGCGAGAACCCGCTGACGCCCAGGGAGTTGGACACCCTGCGCCTGGCCGCGGAAGGTGCCTCCGTCACGGAGATCGCCGCCCGGCTGTTCATTTCGGCGGGAACCGCCCGCAACCACCTGGCCGCCGCGGTGACCAAGGCCGGGGGACGCAGCCGGGTGGACGCCATTCGGATCGCCGAGGAGATGGGCTGGCTCTCCGCCGGCCCTCGCCCCTCATAGGGCCCCGGCCCCGGCGGGTCGCTGCCAGTGGCCGGCGAGGTCGCGGTAGAGCCCCGAGCGCGCCAGCAGTTCCTCGTGGTTTCCCACGGTGGCGTCCGTCCCGTCCATCACGAGGACTCGACGGGCCCGCAGGGCCGAGCTCATCCGGTGGGCGATGATCACCAGGGTCCCCGGACGCCGGATGAACGCCTCCTCTGCCCGAGCTTCCGAGACCGGGTCGAGATGGCACGTCGCCTCGTCCAGGATGACGAGTTCGGCAGGCGACAGGTAGGCGCGGGCCAGGGCGATCTGCTGGCGCTCGCCGGCCGAGAGCGCATCCGCCGGGACGGTGGCCCGATAGCCGCCGAGCCGCTCGACCAGCCGTTCCAGACCGATGGCGGCTACGGCCACCTCCCACTCGTCCGAGCTCGCGGCGGGGTTGAGGTAGGTCAGGTTCTCGGCCAAGGTTCCGGAGAAGACGTAGGCCTCCTGCGGGATCAGGACGCGGCGGTGGACCAGCGCGGCTGCGAGGTCGGGCAGCGGGCGGCCGTCGAATCGCACCTCGCCGCTCGTGGGCCGGAGGAGTCCGGCGATCAGGCCGGCGAAGGTCGACTTCCCGATCCCGCTGGGGCCGACCACGACCAGGTGGTCCCCGGCTTCGATGACGAGGTCGAGGTCGCGCACCACCGGTTCGGCACCGGGGCCGTAGGCGAAGGTGACCTGGTTCAGCTCCACGCCGCGCCCGAGGCCGGTCCCGCCGCGCGGGCCTGCCGGCTGGTGGGGGCCTTCCACGGCCCCGGCCGCCGGGGCCTGCACGGCCGGAGTGGATTCCAGGATGCGGCGCAGGGTGACGGCCAGTCGGACACCGCTCCCGCCCAGGCCCTGGACGAGGGTCTGCAGCGCGGGTTGGAGTCCCTGCATGATGTAGGTGACCGAGCCGAGGAGGGCCCCGGCCGTCACCCCTTGCCCGGTCAGCCAGGACGCGCTGGACAGCAGAAGGACCAGCGGTAGCCAGCCGCCGACGGCCAGCACCATGGTCCGGTTCGCCGTCAGCCGGGCGATCCGCTGCGCTGCGTCGGCCTGCCGCCGGACGGCCGCCTCCAGCCGGTCGCCCGTCCACCGCTCGGCGCCGGCGGCGGTCACGTCGCGCAGTCCGGCGATGACGGTGCCGGCCATCGCGGCGAGGTGTTCGTCCGCGAGGAGCAGTTCGCGCTGGCCGTCGGTCGTCCGGCGCAGCATCAGCGCCAGCAGTCCTGCTGCGGCGACCAGCGGCGGCAGGACCACGGCCAGGACCACGGGCTCCAGGAAGCACATGCCCAGCAGTGCGCCGCCCACCGTGAAGACGAACCTGCGGACGACCATGGTGATCCCGGCGTACGCCTCGCGGACGATCTCCACCTGGTGCGTCAGCCGGGCAACTCCCGATGTGTCGGGACGCCCCGGAAGTGCTTCGACCGTGTGCAGCCCGCCGGTCACCACCCGCCGCACCAGCTCGTCCCGGAGGGGTTCCACCAGGGCCGCCAATCGCGGGTACACCTGGCGGGTCGCCCATGCGCCGAGGAAGACCGCGGTCCCGAGCAGCGCCAGGTAGGCCATCCCGGCCATCGGCCGGCCGGCGCCGAAGCCGGAGTCGACCGAGGCCGCCACCAGCCGGCCGGCGGCGAACCCGGGCACTGCCTCCACCATCGACCACAGCGCCAGTTGCCCGACCACGCGGGGCTGACGGCGAAGCGGGGCGATCAGCTCGGTCCGTAGCGGGACGGGCCGGTCGGCCGGCGATCCGCTCACGCTGCTCATGCGGTCACCTCGGCCTGTCGGGGACGCGCTGCGGTGTGCTCCGCGCCGCCCCCGCCGGGCGACGGCTCGGGTTGGAACACGGCCCGGTACTCGGGCAGGCCCCAGAGCTCGCTGTGCGGGCCGACCTGCCGGATGCCGCCGTCGTCCAGCCACGCCACCAGATCGCACCGGGCGGCGGTGGAGGCCCGGTGGGCCACGACCAGGCGCGTACGGCTGCCCGACCCGGTGGTGAGAGCAGCACTGATCCGGAACTCGGTGACGGTGTCGAGGCTGGAGGTCGCGTCGTCGAGGATCAGGACCTTGCCCTGGTGTGCGAACGCCCGGGCCAGGCCGATGCGTTGGATCTCGCCCCCGGACATCGGCACCTTCCGGACGTCGGTGCGGTAGCCCTCCGGCAGCCGCTGGACGAACGCGTCGATGCAAGCGGCCGCAGCGGCCCGGGCGATTCGCGACCGGTCCGCCTCCGCCGCATCGCCGAGCGCGATGGCCTCCCCGACGGTCCCGCCCAACAAGGCCGGGCGCTCGAAGGCGTACGCGATCGCGCCGCGGAGCCCGTCGTGCGACAGATCCGGCAACGGCACCCCGTCCAGCAGCACCGTGCCGTCCTGTGGGTCCGTCAATCGTCCGGCAACGGAGGCGAGAACGGACTTGCCCGCGCCGGAGCGGCCCACAAGGGCGAGTGAAGTCCCACCGGGCACCGTCAGGTTGACGCCTTCGAACAGCGTCTCCCGCGCGACCCGCACGGTGACGTCGCGGAGTTCCAGACGCCCGGTGCCGGTCGGCAGCTCCCTGGTCCCGTACGCCATGGCGGGCTCCGCCATGACCTCCTCGATCCGTCCGGCAGCGGCCCTGGAGCGGGCGATCCTGCCGAGGAGCATCGCGGTCATGCCGACTCCCGCGCCCAGGGCGGCGTAGCGGGCGGCGGCAAGCATCTCACCGGGCGTGACGCGGCCCGCCGCCAGGCCGAACCCGGCGACCGAGAGCACAGCGACCTCCAACAGCGGCACCAGGAGAGCGCTTTGCGCCGCCACCTTGGTCTGTGCCCGCCAGAACCCGTGTCCGACGCTGCTCAGTTCGGGGAGCGGACGCAGGACCCGTTCCGCCTCCTGGTCCGCGGTCCCCGCCGCGGCGATGGTCCGCATTCCGCCCAAGGCCTCGACGAAGCCCGCGGCGATGGCCCCTTGGACCCGCTGGTAGCGGGCGATCAGGGCCGACATGTCCTGCGCGTACGACCGCAGGAAGAGGAACAGTGCGGGCATGCCGACGAGGAAGGTCGCAGCCAGCCGCGGGTCGATCAGCCAGAGCGCGACGACACTGGTGAGCGTCGGGATGGCGGACAGCGCCGCCCACACGGCGGCCTCCCCCACGGCACCCGCGTCCGCAGCGCCGCCGATCAGTCGGGTGGTGAGGTCGCCGGGGCTGAAACGGGCGGTGGCCCGCCCGCCCAGGGTCAGCAGGTGGGCGAGTTGGGCGCGGCGCAGCCAGGCCGTGGCAGTGGCGGAGCTCCGGCCCGCCGCGAGGTCGGCCAGCACCTCGCAGACGATGAACAGGGCGATCGCGAAGGAACAGCTGGTGATCCGCCCGTCCGCGGTGCGGCCGGCCATCGCGCTGTCCACCGCGGCACCGACCAGGGCGGGGAGGAGCACCTGGGCCACCACGCTCCCGAGCGCCGAGAGCACCAGGAGGACGGCCCAGCCGCCGGCTTGCCGAACCGTGCGCAGCAGCAGCCGGTCAGCGGCACGGCTGAATCGGGGGCCGGCACGGTCGCCCGTTTCCAGGGGGTCGGTCATCGCTCTGCCCGTCCAGGTCGTCGCGGTGGACTGCTGAATCTTCGGCCGTGCGTCGACCGTGCGGAGGACGCAAGGCGCAGGCCACCCGGCCCCGGGCAGGTGCCCGCCCAGGACCGGGTGGCCTCACCGACTAGCGGGTAGGCTGGCGTCAGTTACAGAACAGCCAGCTGGAGTTCGAGCAGTCGGAGCTCTGACCGCTGCCCATCGGGGTCATCTCCTCCGCCTCGGTGGGGAGTTCCATCGTCTGCAGGTCGAGCAGTGCCATGGTCGTTCCTTTCGGGTTGTCGTGCGGGTGGTCAGTGCTGTGCCGGGTGCTGCGACGGAACCGAACCGGTCGGCGTCAGTTGCAGAACAGCCAGCTGGAGTTCGAGCAGTCGGTGCTCTGACCGCTGCCCATCGGGGTCATCTCCTCCGCCTCGGTGGGGAGTTCCATCGTCTGCAGGTCGAGCAGTGCCATGGTCGTTCCTTTCAGGTGGATGCGGTCTCGCCCTTGTGGGCACCCTTCCGGGGTCGGAAGGGAAGTCTGTGGGGTGGCGCGGTCACGAGGCCCGGTGGAGGGCGTCGCCCGGCCGGGAGGGCCGCTGCGGCCGGCGGTCCGTGCCGGTTCAGGCGGAGCCGGTGCGGCCGAGGAACGGCAGGTGGACCGGGCCTTCGCCCAGGGCCGAGCCGAGGGCGAGCAGCACCCCCGCGGAGCCGGTGGCGAGGTCCATCGACAGTCGGAGCAACTGCTCGCCGGGGTAGGCGAGGTGGCCCTGGTAGGAGAGAGCGTGCCAGGAGAGGGCCCTGATCTGCACAGCCACGTCGGGGTCGTCCGCCGGCTGTGGGTGCCGTGACGTCGAAGCGAGGTGCTGCAGGATGCCGGCCCTGCCGTTGAAGAGGCCGGACAGGACGTAGTGCTCGGACTGCGAGGAGATCCGCACACCGGCGGTGGCGGTGCGGAACTGCTCGTCCTCGCGGTGCGCCAGGTAGAGCTCCAGAACCATCGCGAGACCCGCGCTGCCGGTCGCGAGGTAGGGCATCGAGCGCCATCCCTCGTTGACGTGCAGGGCGCCGTCCGCGCGGACCAGGCAGCGGCGCAGGTCCTGCCTCAGTGCGGTGGCGGCCAGATCCAGGAAGGTCTCGTCGCGGGTCTGTTCGTACAGCCGGACGAACATCAGGGCGGGTCCGGCGGAGCCGCGCATCAGCCCCGCATACGGATGGCGTCCGCCGCTGGTCACGGGCACGTCGTCCGCTCCGCCGAGCTGCCCCGACACCAGGTCGGCGGCCCGGAAGGCGGCGTCGCGCAGCGAGGATTCCCCGGTGACGTCGGCGAGGTGCACGAAGTTGAGCGCGAGACCGGAGAGACCGCTCAGGAGGTCGGTCCCCAGACCTTCCCAGGCCTCGGCGAGGCAGAGCTCGATCACCTTCAATGCCTCGCTCCGGTGGCCGAGACGATCGAGGACGTGGGCCACGCCGTGCAGGCCGTCGTAGAAACCCAACCGGGCGCGCTGGTCCCTGCGCAGGGCGCGGTCCAGCAACCACTGCTCGTGTTCCGGGAAACGGCCGGCTCCGGTCACGTCCAGCGCGTACAGCACTCCGGCGGCGCCGTGGGCGAGGTTGAGTCCGCCCGTCTTGAACTGCTCGATGTCGCCGGGGAAGAGCCGGTCGTCACGGTCCGGGGTGGCGCTGGCCAGGATGGCGCCCGCCAGCGAGTCGCGGGTGCTTGCCCAGCCGTCCTGACGTGGCGTCGGCAAGGGCGCCGTGGCCAGTCCGGAGCCGGAGCCGGAGCCGGAGCCGGAGCCAATGGCGTCGGTACGGGTCGGGCCGAGGATGTCCCGCACCGCGGCGTCGAGGAAGTCCTGTGGCACCGGGAACCGGGCGGCGATCTCCTCCGCCAGGTGCCTGGCCTTGCCGATGTCCTGGCGGAGCAGGGCGGTCAGGGGCAGGAACATCGCGAGCCGGATGCAGCCCAAGGCGTACCGGTCGATGTCGAACCCGGTCCGGTCGCGCGGTGCCGCGTAGGCGGGGTTGCCGAGCGCCGGTTTGGTCTCGGCCTCCACCCCGGCCGCGACCTCGTAGTCGATCAGCGCGACGCGGCCATCGGGCCGGACCATGACGTTGAACGGATGCAGGTCGCCGAAGACCACTCCGCGCCCGTGCAGCGCGTCGACCGCCTCCTCGATGGCGCGACAGATCCCGAGGGCCCAGTCCGTGTACTCGGCGATTTCCGCCTTGTCCGGCCTGGACTTGTTGTATGGGTAGCGCTGGCCGAAGAACTTGTTGAGCGGCTGACCGTCCAGGAATTCCTCGACCAGGAAATGGTGGTCGCCGACCACGAAGTAGTCGATGGCCTTGGGCACTACGCTCAGTCCGGCGAGCCGTTCGAGAACGTCCCGCTCGCGTTGGAGCCGGGCGACCGCGTCCGCCCCGTCGCTGGTCAGACCGGCGTGGGCCCGGGCCTCCTTGAGCACGATCTGCTGCCCGGTCCGTTCGTCCTCGCCGACGTAGAGGCCGCCGCCGTTCGAGAAGTGCAGCACCTTCTGGATCCGGTAGGGCAGGTCCTCGACCGACTCCTGCTGCCGGGCCCTCAGTTGGGGAGCCAGGAAGTCCGGAAGCGTCACCCACGGCGGAACGTGGAAGGCCGGATCGCGCCGGTCGGGCACCAGCGTTCCGTCGGGCGCCTCGATGGCCTGGATGAGCAGGCCCTGGTCGGAGACCATGTGCCGCTCGGCGAAGCCGCCGTAGCGCACGTACAGTGGGCCGGCGTTCCACCGCAGGTCACTCAGGATGTAGGGCCCGGTCTCGCCCCCGATGCGGAGGTCGAGCGCCTCCAGCACGGCCTTCAGTTGGGCCTCGTCCCGAGGGTAGATGGTGACGAGCTTGCCGCTGGAGCCTCGGTGCGCGTACTTCATGTTCCGGGTGTGCAGGATGTGGCGGCCGGACAGGTGCTTGAACGCGATGCGCTCGCTCATGCAGTGGTCCCAGACCTCGTCGAGAATCCTGTCGGCGTTCTCCGCTCGGCCGGACGTGTGGATCTTCCAGCCCTGCCGGGGCAGCGGCCTGCCGCCCTCGGGGCGGTATATCACCCAGTCACCGTTCCGGATCCGGCTCCAGCCCTCGGGCACCGCCCGGTCGGACAAGGCGAAATCCAGGCCCTCCTCCTTCAACTCGGTGGGCGAGTCGAAGAATGTCGGATCAGCCATACAGTACACATCGTAATGCTGGGACATCACTACCCCCGTGACTTATCCGAAGTACTCCAAAGCAATGAGCGGCCGAACCGTCGGAAGTCCGGAAAACCGGACAGAAGCTATCTTTGCCGAATTCCGGAGGTTCGCGTTTGATTATTTCGAACAAGTACGATCCTGGCATCCGGGCGGCCTTTTGGCTACGAGGTACTCCATGAAATGCCCCATGCGATTCGCATGGATGTGTCCATGGATTGTCCACTTCCGGACCCTCCCGGACGGGCCGCCAGAAGGCCTGGTGGCCGTTTGACCTGGGAAGGAGCATTCGGGGGTGCCGCCCGACCGCTGTCCGGAAGCTGTCGGAGGTCCAGGCGGGCGGTGTGGATTTGGCTAAGCTTGCGGTAAATGAGGGCAGGGCGCCACATCGAGGAGGGGATTCCCGTTTTCTCTCGGACTGCGGATTCCAGCGATCCGGAACAGGCCCATTCCGCTTCGGAGCCGGACCTGGCGGTGCGGCTCGACGGGGTGAGCAAGGTGTACGGGCGCGGGGCGGGGGCCGTGCACGCCCTGCGCGAGGTGTCGATGGAGTTCCGGCGGGGCGGGTTCACCGCGGTGATGGGGCCCTCGGGGTCCGGGAAGAGCACGTTCCTGCACTGCGCCGCCGGGCTCGACCGTCCGACCTCCGGTCAGGTCCGGCTGGCCGGCGTGGAGCTGGGGGCGCTCGGCGACACCGAGCTGACCGTCCTGCGCCGGCAGCGGATCGGCTTCGTCTTCCAGTCCTTCAACCTCCTGCCCTCCCTGACGGTCGAGCAGAACGTCACGCTGCCGCTGCGACTGGCCCGGCGCCGGGCGGACCGGGCCTGGCTGGGGGAGATCCTCGACCGGACCGGCCTCGCCGACCGGGTGCGGCACCTGCCCACCCAGCTGTCGGGCGGTCAGCAGCAGCGGGTGGCGATCGCCCGGGCCCTGGTGACGCGACCCGAGGTCGTCTTCGCGGACGAGCCCACGGGCGCCCTGGACAGCACCACCGGTACGGAGGTCCTGCGGCTGCTGCGGCACGTCGTCGACGGACTGGGGCAGACCGTGATCATGGTGACGCACGACCCGGTCGCCGCCTCCTACGCGGACCAGGTGTTCTTCCTGGCGGACGGCTCCTTCGTCGAGGCACTCGCCAGCCCCTCGCCCGAGCAGGTCGCGGACCGGATGACCCACCTGGGAAGGCGCTGAACGGCATGCTCCTACTGGCCTGGCAGACGGTGCGCGCCCGCAAGGCGGGCTTCGCCGGTGCTTTCACCGCACTGTCGTTCGCCCTCGTCCTGACCGCCGCGTGCGGTGTCCTGCTGGAGTCCGCCCTGCGTGCGGGCACCCCCACCGAACGCTACGCGGCGGCCCCGGTCGTGATCAGCGGCTCGACCCGGATGGCCGACGTCGACCCGCTGATCGGAAAGCTGGCCGCACTGCCCGGCGCCGGGACCGTCGCCCCGGAGGTCTCCTTCCCCGCCGCCGTGATCACCGGATCGGGGCAGCTCCTCTCCGGCCCGCAGGGCGGCGCGTCCCTCGGGCACTCCTGGACCAGCGCCGTCCTCGCCCCCTTCCACCTGGCCTCCGGCCACCCGCCGACCGGCCCCGACGAGGTGGTCCTCGACGAGGCGACGGCCGCACGCGGCGGGCTCCGGCCCGGCGACACCGTGCGGCTGGCCACCACCACCGCCCCCCGTGCCTACACGGTGTCCGGACTGGCCGCATCCCCAAGGGAGTTGGCCCGCCAGGCCGCCCTCTTCTTCAGCCCCGACCAGGCGGCCCGGCTCGCGGGCACCACCAAGGGCGCGGACGCGATCGGCATCACGGCACGGGACGGAGCCGATCCGCAGGCGCTGGCCGCGCAGGTCGAACAGGTCCTCGCCACGGCCTTCCCGGCCACCGGGACGGAGCTCTGGTCCGGGCCCGAGGTGAGCACCGGCGACCAGCGGGGCGAGTGGGAGTTCTCGGGCACACCCGGGCCCGGGGACGGCCTGGCCTCGCTCGCCGGGACCGTCGGCATCCTGTCCCTGTTCATCTCGGTGTTCGTGGTGGCGGGAGCGCTCGCGCTCACCGTCCAGCAACGCCTGCGGGAGATGGCCCTGTTGCGGGCGGTGGGCGCCACGTCGGGACAGGTGCGGCGGATGATCGCGATGGAGACGCTGGTCCTGACCCTCGGCGCCGCGCTGGTCGGATGCCCGGTCGGGGTCGGCGTCGCGTCGCTGCTCCGCGGCGTACTCGTCGACCGCGGTGTGGTCCGCTCCGACGTCCCGCTCCACGTCGGGCCCACCGCACTGCTGACCGTCGTCGGCGGGGTCGTCGTCACCGCGCAACTCGCCGTGTGGGCCTCGGCGCGCCGGGCGTCCCGGGTCGAACCGACCCAGGCCCTGCGCGAGTCCGCCGCGCCCGCGCCGCGGATCGGCTGGGTGCGGGCGGTGCTCGGGGCCGGGACGCTCGCCGTGTGCGCCGTGGTGCTGGCGTCCTCCACGGGCAGCCGGAGCGGGGCGGGCACGGCCGAGAGCATGGTCCTGCTGCTTCTCCTGGGGGTGGCGCTGCTCGGACCGGTGATCGGGCGGGTCGCCAGTGTGGTGATCGGTGGACCAGTGGGCAGGCTCTTCCCCGTGGCGGGGTTCCTCGCGTCCGCGGCCCTGCGCGCCCAGCCCCGCCGCTTCGCCGCCGCCGTCACCCCGCTGGTGCTGGCGGTGGCCTTCACCAGCACGGTGCTGTTCGTCCCCGGGGTCAAGGCCCAGGCCGCCGGGGTCGAGGACGGCCGAAGGCTGAGGGCCGACCACGTGGTCCAGGCCGACGGTGTCGGGCTCCCCCCGGACTTCGTCGCCGCGGCCCGCCGACTGCCCGGCGTCAAAGCGGTCAGCGGGGTCGTACCCGCCATGACCATGGTGTCCAACGCATCGCCCGGCACCGCCGGCTCGCGGGGCGTCAGTGCCCGGGTGGTCGATTCCACCGAGCTGTCCGAGCTGCTCGATCCCGGGGTCACCGCGGGCTCGCTGGACCAACTGCGCGGGGACGGCGTCGCGCTGGGGCAGCGCTCCGCCTCCGGACTCGGCGCGGGCGTCGGCGCCAAGCTCCGCATCGGCTGGACGGACGGCAGCGAGAGCACCGCCACGGTGGTCGCCGTCTACGACCGCGACCTGGGGTTCGCCGACGCCCTCATGCCCACCGAGTTCGCCGCCGCGCACACGCCGAACCCCCTCGCGCCGACGGTCCTGGTCCGCTCCGCCCCCGACGCCGACCCCCAGCAGGTCGGCCGGGAGCTCCAAAGCCTCACCGCCGCCTACCCCATGGCCCGTACGAGCGACCGGGCCGCGTACGACGACGCCCGCAGGCACCGGCAGGAGTCGGCCACGGCCGTCGGCCGGCTGCTCCTCGGCATGATCAGCCTCTTCACGGCCATCGCCGTCGTCAACACCCTGGTGATGGCCACGACCGAGCGGTTGCGCGAGTTCGCCCTGCTGCGCCTGGTGGGTACCACCCGCCGTCAGATCCTGCGCATGATGGCCTGGGAGGGGGGCATCACGGTCGGCGTGGCCCTCGCCCTCGGTGCCGCGGTCACCGCCGCCGTCCTGGTGCCCGTCAGTCTCGCGCTCACCGGCTCGGCCTGGCCGTCCGTCTCCGCGGCCTGGGCGGCCGCGGTGCTGGGCGGGGCGGCTCTGTTGGGTCTGGGCACCGTACTGCTGACCACCCGGCTGGCGCTGCGCAGGGAGCCGGTCGAGGCCATGGGACTCCGGGAGTAGCGGGCGCCGTGCGGTCGTGGCCGTCGCCGCCGGGCGCCGCGCGGCCACGACCGCACGGTCAGCCGGCCCTGGACGTCGTCCTGCTCTGCGGGGCCGCGATGACCGCCGAGAGGTGGAACCAGCCGGTCTCGCCCTCCTCCGCGGTCAGCCGTCCCCCGACGGCGAGCAACCGCTCCGTGAGGTTGTCGATGCCCTGGCCGCCGCCCGGCTCCGCCGAGACGCCCTCCGCCAGGACGCCGTCGTTGGACACCACCAGGCTCACATCGCCGAGTTCGCCCCTGACGGCCCGGATCTCGCAGCGCCGTGCCACGCTGTGCCGCAGCAGGTTGGTGACGGCCTCCCGCGCCACCGTCGCCAGTACGGCGTCGTGCTCGGGCGGCAGGGCGCCGTAGGCCAGGTCGACCTCCACGCTGATGCCGGCCGCCCGCAACGCCGAGGCGGCGAAGCGGGTTTCCCGCGCCAATGACATCTGGAGATCGCCGCTGGAGATCCAACGGGTGTCGGACATCGCCTGCCTCACCATCGCCAGCACCTCGGAGATCTCCGCCCGGGCGCGCCGCGGGTCCTCCAGTACGGTCCGCTCGGCGATCTGGCACTTCAGCGCCGCTACGGAGAGGCTGTAGCCGAGCAGGTCGTGCAGGTCCCGTGAGAAGCGCAGCCTCTCCTGGTCCACGGCGCGCTCCGCCAGCTCGGTGCGGGCTGCCCGCAACTCCGCGGTCATGTCGGCCAGTCGGGCCACGCCGTAGACGACGATTCCGCCCGCGGCCGTGGAGACGCTCGCGTTGAGGCACTGCCCGGGGTTGTCGCCCAGCGCCGCGTAGATCGGGTACTGGCCCGCCACCAGCAGGGTGAAGAGGATCCAGGACCTGGGCGCGGCGACGGTCAGCAGCATCGATCCGGCGAACGACCCGGGGATGCCGACCCACGCTCCGTCGAAGACCAGGAACGGCAGGTAGGTGATCACTCCGTGGGCGAGCAGGCTCCACGGCCACCACGGTCGCCTGTGGCGCCACGGGCCGGCGTGCAGGATCTGGAAGCCGAGCAGAACCAAGAGGACCGTGACGGCGGCCAGTTGGTACGGGAGGCCGTCGCGGTTGCGGATGGTGGCCACGACCGAGGCGGTGAAGAACCCGAAGGTCACCATGATCACGATGGCCTTGGTGAGGCGGGACGGGGGATCCCTCGGGGTGAGCCGTTCGCCCGACGACTCCGAGTAGCGGTCGCCGCCCCGTCGGTACGCACCGTGACCCAATGAGAGCTCCCGAAAAGCGACTTGACCCGCCATGGGCGCACGGGAGGCCCGTCGTTTACCGCAAGGCCCCCCGTACTTCCGACCGTGAGCATAGTTCCCGTCGGAAACCCGCCGTTAACATCCGGCCCCGGCCTGCGAATCCGAGGTCCACCGCCAGTTGCTCCTGCCAACTCGCCCTGGGTTTCGCGATGATCGGCTCTCGACGGACCGGACGGCGGCTCGTACAGGTGGTGCGGCGGTCGAATGCGGGTCCGGGTGGGGGCTTCACTCGATGGAGGGAAGCGTGGCGGCGAGGTCCCCTATGTCCCGATTGTCGGACGTGGGCGGGTGGGGCGCTCGGGTGGGATGGGCGTCCCGATCGACTGGAGCCGCTGAGCATGGGTCTGTTCCGACGCTCCGGGAAGGCGGCTCGGACCGCCCCGGAGCGCACCGAGACCGCTGACACCGCCGCGGTCGCCCCGGCCGGGGCGGTCAACGGCCATCAGGTGCTGGAGACGGTCGTCGCCCTGCCCATCAGCACCTGGCGCTACCTGTGGGAGCCCGAGCAGGTGCGGCACATCGGACCGATGGCCCAGGACTGGCACGCCTCCTTCGACTTCCACCATGAGAACACCCGCGTGATCCCCGTCGTCGACGCCAACGGCATCGCCCTGGTCTGCATCCAGGCCCTGAACCGGCGCATCGACGAACTCACCACCGAGGTCCGGCGCCTGAGCGAACTGCGGGATGCGGGAGATGTGGGGGACGCGGGGGCGCGGGAGGGGCGTGCGGGAGGGGCGTGCGAGAGGAGTGCGGAAGAGGGTGTGGGAACGGTAAGAGGCGGAACTGTCCGTCCACGTCCACCGTCCAAGCAGTGACGGAATCCCGGCCCGGTCTGAACGCCGGGAGGAGCGTGGAGGGGACCAGTGCAGCCAGGTGGTGCCGAACTGAACGTCGGATTCCCGGGTGGAAGCCGAGGCGGGGTGCCGGTCGTGCCGCCCGCCCGGTGGCTCGGCCCGACGTCGGCGGTCGATCAGCTCGAAGCGGCCGAGCGCTGCGAGACACTGCTGCAGGACACCCTGGACGCCGTCCGGCCGGCGCCGGTCTGGCAGGGTGCGGCGCCCAGAGCGGGCGCGCGGCTGCCGTTGCCGGGCCGGGACCCGGACCTGCGCTGGTACGTCACCCGGGGGCGGGACATCCTCACCATCGTCTCGGCGGTCCGGCGGGCGGCACTGGTGGACGCGGTCGAGCGGCACTGGCGGCGGCGAGGCTGGACGATCACTTCGCTGAACGCCGGCCGGAGCCGCCCCGGAGTCGCCGCCGCCACTCTGGACGGTTATCGACTGGCTCTGACATTCGGTGAGTTGGGCGAGGCTGGACTGACCGCGAGCTCGCCCGGCGTGGCCCGCTCGGAGCGGCTGCCGTCACTGCAGGGCGCCGGCGGTCGCGGCCCGGCACCGCTGCCGAACGTGTGCTGCCCGTACTGGAGCGCGATGGGCTAGCCAGGCCCTGTCCGGCTGCGGAAGAACCGGGGAACCGGAAGAACCGGAAGGCGCTGGGGGCGGCAGAGGTTCGTGGACGCAGGGGAGGCGCGGAGCGAGTCCCCCCGGACTCGCTCCGCACCGCCTCGTCGCGCGGCTTCGCGCTGCCGCTCCCCCCGACTCCCCGGCAGCCCCGCCGTTCCCCCCTGGCAGCACCCTCCGGCGAGAGCGGTCCGCACAGGCCCCGGCGAGCCCCCACCCCCGGGGACGTCGTTGGTATCACGCTAACAAACCGCGTGGTTGGTTTGTCAATAGCGGGATCCACGAAAAATCCACAAACGTGATGGTCGGTCCGTAAGGTCCCGCCAGGCGCTGGACCAGCGGATTGAGGCCCGGCAGGACGCCCGGCGACCCTTCGGCGGGCGCGCGACGGGCTCCGGTACGGGCGGCGGGCCGTGCGGCGGGCCGCGCTGGAATCCGACATTCCGAGCATCATGGCAGCACGCAGTGACACCGCGCGAGCGCTGAGCGCAGCGGATGCGTCCGGTGGTGCTCTGGCAGGCTGATGCGGAGTGAGTTCACCGGCGGGCCGGGCCGGCCATGCGTGAGGGCCCGTCAGCGCAGCAGTCGGCGCTCCTTGGCCACGGCCACCGCGCCGGACCGGGTGTCCACCCCCAACTTGTCGTAGATCCGGCCGAGATGGGTCTTCACGGTGGCCTCGCTGATGAACAGTGCCCGGGCGATCTCCCGGTTGCCCAGCCCCTGCCCCAACTGCGCGAGGATGTCCTGCTCGCGCTCGGTGAGCTGCGGTGCGGGCGCCCGCATCTGCGCCATCACCCGGGAGGCGACCGGCGGCGAGAGCACCGTACGGCCCCGTGCGGCGGCGTGCACGGCGGCGAACAACTCCTCCGGCCGCTCGGCCTTCAGCAGGTAGCCGGTGGCGCCCGCGGCGATCGCCCGGGTGATGTCGGCGTCAGTGTCGTAGGTGGTGAGCACGAGCACGTGCGGGCCGCCCGGCGCGGCGGTGATCCGCCGGGTGGCCTCCACCCCGTCGATGCCGTCGCCGAGTTGGAGGTCCATCAGCACCACCTGCGGCGCCAGCCCGGCGGCCAGCGCGACCGCCTCCTCCCCGGTGCTCGCCTCGCCGACCACCTCGATGTCGCCCGCGCTGGCGAGCAGCGCCAGCAGGCCGGCCCGGACCACCGCGTGGTCGTCGCAGACCAGCAGCCGGACGGGGGCGGGTCCGGTTCGTTCGCTCATCGGTGCTCCAGGGGGATCGCGGCGGAGACGACGGTGCCCTCGCCGGGGGCGCTCTCCACGGTCAGCGTGCCACCGAACTGCCGCAGCCGGGCGCGCATCGCGGGCAGCCCGTACCCGCGGCCGCCGGCCGCCCCGACCGCGCCCGGGTCGAAGCCCCGTCCGTCGTCGGCGACGTCCAGGACGGCCTGGTCGCCGAGGTAGGACAGGGTGATCGCCGCGGCCGACGCACCGGCGTGCTCCCGGACGTTGGCCAGCGCGCCCTGGGCGATCCGCAGCAGCGCGGACTGCGCGGCGGCGGGCAGCGGGACGGGCGTGCCGTCCAGGTGGAAGCGGACCGGCAGACCGCTCTCGGCGGCCTCCCGTCCGGCGAGCGCGCACAGCGCCTGGTCGAGCGGACGGCCGTCGGCGAGTTCGGCCGGTGCGAGGTCGTGGACGAAGCGGCGGGCCTCGGCCAGGTTGCGGGCCGCCACCTCGGCGGCGGTCCGAACGTGGGTGCGGGCGGTCGTCGGCTCGGTGTCCCAGGTGCGCTCGGCGGCCTGCAACAGCATCTGCTGGCTGGACAGCCCCTGGGCCAGGGTGTCGTGGATCTCCATGGCGAGCCGCTCGCGCTCCGCGTGGGTGCCCTCCCGCCGTTCGGTGGCGGCGAGTTCGCGCCGGGTGCGGACCAGGTCGGTGATCAGGGCGCGCTGCCGGGCGTCCTGCCGGTCCATGAAGAGGAACACGCCGGTGGCGAGCGCGGCCACCGCGAACGGCAGCAGGACGAGCGTGGCGTCCGCCCCGCCGGCCAGCCGGAGCTCGGCGATCACCACCAGCAGCGTCAGGGCCGCCACGAGCGGGATCGCCGCCCGCGCGGGGAGCGTGCGCAGCGCGGTGTAGACCAGCGGGACGGCGCACCAGGCGAAGCTCGGCGCGAGCAGCACCAGCACCACCCAGAGCGCGACCACCAGGGCCAGCGGCCACCGGCGCCGACGCGGAACCCGGTCGCCGGGCGCGGCTTCAGCCCCGGGCGCGGGCGCGGGCGCTGGTGGCGGTGGCGGTGGCGGTGGCGGGTGGCGGTGCGCGAGCCAGGAGCCGGCCGGCTGGGCGAGGGCGAGGGCGATGCTGAGCCCGATCACCCAGGGGATCCGGGGGTTGCCGGGATGGTGGGTGAGGTAGCGGCTGAGCGAGGCGGCGAGCAGCAGCAGGAAGGCGGAGTCGAGCAGCACCGCCAGGCGGCCCGCGTCCGGGTCGCCGGCGTCGTGACCGGCGGCGGGGCGGGGCTGCTGCACGGGTGGCTCCTGGCTGGACGGGCGATCGGCACCTGGGCGCCTCGGTGGGCGGTCGGCACCCGGACGGGCACCGGCCGCCTCGACCGTGCGCCCGGCGCACCGACCTGCACCGATCCCTCGATGGTGGCCCGGTCGGCCCGGTCCCGCATCAGCCGATCGGTTGACGGGGTTGTCCTCCATCATGCCCGCGCGGTCGCGCCGGAGCGTCGATGTGGCGGGCCCCGCCCCGGCCGGAGGATCGGGGTGGAGCCGGGCGGACCCCTGCCGCCCGGCGGCCCCGATCCCGTTCGCCGATCCGCTGAGGAGCTGGACCATGAAGAAGATCTCCGTGCGCACCCGGGTGCTGACCGGCACCCTCGCCGCCGCCGCGCTCGCCGCCACCGCGGGCGCCGTCTCGGCCAGCGCCGAGACCTCCGGGACCCCGGCCGCGCCGGCCGCGGTGAAGGTCGACACCCAGAACAGGAACCTCGCCCAGAGCACCGGCCTGACCCTCGACGCCGCGACCCGCGCCGCCCAGGCCACCCTGGACGCGGCGGCCAAGGCCGGCCAGCACGTCTCGGTCGCGGTCGTCGACCGGGACGGTGTCACCCGGGTGCTGCTCAAGGGCGACGGTGCCGGCCCGCAGTCTCCGGAGTCGGCGCAGCGCAAGGCGTTCACGGCGGTCTCCTGGAACGCGCCGACCTCGGAGCTGACCAAGCGACTGGCCCAGGCCCCGGCCCTCAAGGACATCCCGGGCACGCTGTTCCTGGCCGGCGGCGCCCCGGTGCAGTCCAAGGGCGCCCCGGTCGCGGCGATCGGTGTCGCGGGCGCGCCGAGCGGCGACCTGGACGAGCAGTTCGCGCAGGCGGGTGTCGCCGCACTGGCGAAGTGACCCCCTGGCCGGTTGCCCGCCCCCTGATGCGCGGGGCGGGCCGACCGGCCAGGATGGGCGGTATGCCGACGATGACCGATGACCAGTGGCGGGCGTTCCTCTCCGAGGGCACCCGCACCGCCAAGCTCGCCACCACCCGGGCCGACGGCCGCCCGCACGTCGCGCCGGTCTGGTTCCTGCTGGACGGCGACGAGCTCGTCTTCAACACCGGTGCGGGCACCGTCAAGGGCCGCACCCTGGCCCGCGACGGCCGGGTGATGATCTGCGTGGACGACGACCGGCCGCCCTTCGCGTACGTCCTCGTGCAGGGCACCGCCCGGCTGAGCGAGGACCTGGCCGAGGTGCGCGCCTGGGCCACCCGGATCGCCGCCCGGTACATGGGGGAGGACGTCGCGGAGCAGTACGGGGCCCGGAACGGCGTGCCGGGGGAACTGCTCGTTCGGGTGAAGATCGAGAAGGTCTCCGCAGAACACGGGGTGGCCCTCTGAAAAGCCGGTGCCGCTGTCAGTGGTGCATGGCAGGCTTCCCGGTATGACGGCGTGGACCCTCAACGACATCGAACGTGCGATCCGCTCCTCCTGGGGTGTCGACACCTGTGCGCCCGAGGATCTGGCCCACTGGCGTCCCGACAATCCCGCCCGCGGCCAGTGCGGGGTGACGGCGATGGTGGTGCACGACCTGCTCGGCGGCGAGCTGATGATGGGCGAGGTGCACGTCGGCGGGGTCCGGACGGATCTGCACTGGTGGAACCGCTTCGCCACCGGCATCGAGATCGACCTCACCCGCGAGCAGTTCGGACCGGACGAACTGGTCGGCCCCGGCCGTCCGGTCGCCCGCCCGGCCCGCCCCGGCCGGCTCCAGGCCCAGTACGAGCTGCTGAGCCGCCGGGTGGTCACCGAACTGGAGCGCGGCCGCGTCCGGTTGCCGGAGCGCGCCTGCGCGTGAGTCCGTCCAGTACGCAGGAGGCCACCGTCTCCTGACGTACAGTCATCCGCAGATGCGGTGACAGTGACGGTGACGGCGACGGGAGTGCGTGATGGCCGGGGCGACGATCGGCTTCGTGGGGCTGGGTGCGATGGGGCGGGGCATGGCCGGCAGCCTGCTGCGGGCCGGCCACGCCGTCCGGGTCTGGAACCGCTCGCCCGAGCCGGTGGCCGCCCTGGTGGCCGAGGGCGCCGAGGCGGCGGGCACGCTCGCCGAGGTGTACGCCGCCGACACCGTGGTCTCCATGCTCGCCAACGACGAGGCGGTCGAACGGCTGCTGCTCGACCCCGCCCTGCTCGCGGGCGCCGCGACGACCCTGCACGTCAACATGGCCAGCATCTCCGTCGGACTCGCCGAGCGCGCCGAGGCACTGCACGCCGAGCACGGCATCGGCTACCTGGCCGCCCCGGTCCTCGGCCGTCCGCCGGTCGCGGCGGCCGGCCGGTTGAACATCCTGACCGCCGGCGCGCCGGAGCTGCTGGCCCGCGCGGAGCCGCTGTTCGCCGCGATGGGGGAGCGCACCTGGCACTTCGGTGCGAGCCCGCGACAGGCCAACACCGCCAAGATCAGCACCAACTTCCTGCTGGCCTGCGCGATCGAGTCGATGGCCGAGGCGTGCAGCCTGGCCGAGGCCCACGGCGTCCGGCCGACCGACCTGGTCGAGATGTTCGCCGGCACGCTGTTCCCGGGGCCGGTCTACTCCGGCTACGGCGCGATGGTGGCCGAACGCCGCTACGAGCCGGCCGGGTTCAGGCTGCCGCTGGGCCTCAAGGACGTCGGCCTGGCCCTGGAGGCCGGGGCCGCGCGGAACGTCCCGCTCCCGTTCGGCGGCATCCTGCGGGACGCCTTCCTGGACGCGCTGGCCCACGGTGACGCGGACAAGGACTGGGCGGCCGTCGCGGCCGTCGCCCGGCGCCGGGCCGGCCTGCCCGCCTGAGCGAACTCCCGGGCGAACTCCCGGGTGCCGGACGTGGAACAACCGGGGCGCGGGGGGTGCTCGCACTTCCATCCACACCACCGACCGGGGGAGTTCCGATGGCCGACCAGCCGACGGGCGCCGAGGCGCCGCGCACCTTCCTGTTCCTCAACGCCAGTGCGCGGGCCGGCGGCAACTCCGAGCAACTCGCCCGGCTGGCCGCCGAGGCGGGCCTGCCGGCCGGGTCGGAGCAGCGCTGGCTGCGGCTGAGCGAGCACCCGCTGCCGCCCTTCGAGGACCTGCGGCACGTCGAAGGCGGCCGCTACCCCGAGCCGGTCGGTCACGAACGGACCTTGCTGGACGCCACGTTGGCGGCCACCGACCTGGTCTTCGTCGCACCGCTGTACTGGTACTCGCTGCCGACCAGCGCGAAGCTCTACCTCGACCACTGGTCGTCCTGGCTCCGGCAGCCAGGGGCGGACTTCCGCGCCCGGATGCGCGGCGGCACCATCTGGGGCGTCACCGCCCTCGCCACCGAGGACGACAAGGCCGAACCGCTGATCGGCACGCTCCGGCTGACGGCCGAGTACATGGGGATGCGCTGGGGCGGCGCGCTGCTCGGCAACGGCACCCGCCCCGGGGACGTGCTGCGCGACGAGCGGGCGCTGATCGCGGCCAAGTCCTTCTTCGCGGGCTGAGCCCGCGCACCCGTTCCGGCGGGCGCTCACGCGGACGTTGACGCGGGCGTTCGCACGGATGTGCACGCGGACGTTGACGTGGGCGCTCGCGTGGACGTCCGCAGGGCGTTCGCACCGGCGCGCACAAGGCGTTCGCACCGACCCTCACAGGACATTCACCCGGGCATTCGCCGGACGTTCACACGACCGATCGCTTCACGCCACGCGAGGTGGTGCGATACGGTCCCCCAGGCGTGTACCCGTCACTCTCCGGTCATCTTTCTGTAAAGCGCAAAAGCCTTACCACAGGACGGAATTGGGCGATTCGGGCACTCCCGTCCCGTGAGCGGTCCCCAGCGTGACACCCGCCTTCCGGAGTGGCCGGATCCTTCGGTAATCTCCGTCGGACTTTCAAGCTTCGCGAGGGGTCAGAGGCGTCCACGGCCGCCCGCCCCGCCGCGCCCCGGGCCTCGCCCGGACTCTTCCGTGAGGTCTCCCTTGTCCATACGTCGCAGTCTTGCCCTTGCCGGCGTCGCCGCGCTCGCGTCCTCGCTCGTGCTGTCCGGCGCCCAGGGCGCCGTGGCCGTCGGCACCACCGGTTCCCCGTCCGCCGCCGCCCAGGCGGCCGGCAAGGCCTCCCACCAGAGCCTCGACCTCTCGGTGAACGGCGTGCCCGGCACCTTCATCGCCGGCGGCGACGCCCGCGACTTCACCTTCAAGATCGACAACTCGACGAAGCACGACTTCCTCTTCCTCCCGCTGCTCAAGTTCAAGAACAAGGCGGGCTCGCTCAAGGCGAAGGACCTCAAGGTCCAGTACCAGCTGCCCGGCGGCCAGTGGCAGACCGGTTCGGTCGCCGCCGACGGCGGTGAGGACAAGGACAAGTCCGTCCTCACCCTGCTCGGTGCCCTCGGCCAGGACGGCAACCCCACCGACGACGACCTGCTCGTCGTGAACCGCGGCAAGAGCTTCTCGATCAAGGTCCGGGTCTCCTTCACCTCGGAGGCGCCGCTCGGCCGGGCCGGCGTCGTCCCGGTGGTGTTCTCCGCCGAGCTCGACGACGAGACCCACGCGCCGGTCGACGGGGGCCACCTCAGCTGTGACGGCGTCCGCGGCGCGGGCTTCGTGATCAAGGCGGGCGGCGGCGGCAAGCCGAGCCCGACCATCAGCCCGAGCCACACCGGCAAGCCCAGCCCGACCGCGAGCACCTCGCCGACGGCCTCCCACTCGCCGACCGCCTCCACCTCGCCGACGGCCTCCCACTCGGCGACCGCGAGCACGTCGCCGACCGCCTCCACCTCCGCCACGGCCACCCCCTCCACCTCGGCCACCCCGAGCGCCGAGCCGACCACGCCGTCGCCGTCGGTCCCGCCGACCACCCCGACCACCCCGACCACGGGCGAGCCGTCCGGCTCCGCCTCCGCGTCGACCTCCGCCCCGGCCCCGGCCGACGGCAACGGCGACACCGCCGGCCCGATCGACTTCCCGGTGGCCGTCCCGACCCTCACCCCGCCGCCGCTCACCCCGGCCGCCGTCACCAAGGCCAAGGCCGCCGCCGACAACGGGGACAAGGCCCTGGCCCAGACCGGTGGCGGTGACGACACCACCGCCATCGCCGTGGCCGGCGGCGCCGTGCTGCTCGCCGGTGTCGGCACCCTCGTGGTGCTGCGCCGCCGCAAGTCGGCCCAGCAGGGCTGACCGCGGCCGCAAGGCACGCTCCAGCCGTTACACCGAGGCGGTACCCGTCTGACAACCGCCCGCGCCGCCCGGCCGTCCGTTCGACGGACCTCCGGGCGGCGCGGGCGGGACACCTCCGTCACATAGGATGTCCGGCCGGAGGGGGGCGGAACCGGCGGGGAGAGGGACAGGTGCGGGGATCACGCACGGCACGGACGGCCACCGACTACGAGTCGGCGACCGGGCGGATCGCGGGGCTGCCGCTGCGCAGACACCACGTTCTGCTGGTGGCCTGGACGGTGCTCTGGTTCTTCCTGGTCGAGCCCAGCGGCGGCTTCTCCTGGCACTACCTGCGCCAGGGTGAGCAGCTGCTCTTCAGCGACCACCCGGACGGCGGGCTGGCGCTCTACGCCCACCACCCGGAGCTGCAGATCGGCCCGGTCAGCCTGGCCGTGGCCCGGCTCACGGCCCCGTTCTCGGCCCACACCAGCCAGCTGATCGCCGAGGCGGCGATGTCCGGGCTCGGCCTGGTGATGCTGGTCCTGATCGGTCGTACCGCCGCCCTGTACTACCTGGGCACCGGCACCAACCACCGCCGGCTCCAGCAGCGCCTGCTGATCGCCGGACTGGCGTTCATCCCGATGTGGGTCGAGGTCTCGGTCCGCTTCGCGCACCTGGACGACGTCCTGGCGCTGTTCTTCACCACCCTCGCCGCGCACGCCCTGGCCCGCGGCAAACCCACCATGGTCGGTGTCTACCTGGCGCTGGCTGTGGACTCCAAGCCCTGGGCGATCGCCTTCGCCCCGCTGATCCTGGCGCTGCCCAGGCCCGCCTGGCTACGCAGCGCGATCTGGTTCGTCGGACTGGTGGCGATCGCCTGGCTGCCGTTCTACCTGGGCAATCTGGACACCCTGGCCGCCGCCAAGTTCACCATCCCCAACCAGCCGGCCTCCGCACTGCGCTGGTTCGGGGTGACCGACCCGGCCACCCCCTGGTGGGACCGTCCGACCCAGTTCGCCCTCGGACTCGGCCTCGGCACCATCGCGGTCTGGCGCGGCCGCTGGCCGGCCGTGGTGCTGCTCGGCGCGGACGCCCGGATCCTGCTCGATCCGAGCGTCTACACCTACTACACGGCCTCGATCCTGCTCGGCACCCTGCTCTGGGACGCGGTCGGGCAGAAGCGGCTCGTCCCGTGGTGGAGCTGGATAGCGCTGGCCGCGCTGTACGGCGGGACGCTGTTCATCCCGTCCGACGCGGCCCGCGGCTTCGTCCGGCTGGCCTTCGTGGTGGTCTCCGCCGCGTACGTGCTGTTCTGGCCCACCCAGCAGACGCGCCGCCCGCGGTCCCCAGCGGACGGCGAGGGGCGGCGCCGTTCCTCCCGGCGGCGCGAGCGCGTCCTGACCGGCACCGGAGCCTGACCGGCACCGGCACCGGCACCGGCACCGGCCCCGGAGCCCGAGCCTGACCGGGGCCCTCTCTCCCGAGGACGGCTTGACCCTCACGCGGCGTGAGAGCGGAGGCTGGTGGTCAGCACGAAGGGAGAACCCGGATGAGCAGCGAGGGCTACTCGGTCGGAGCCGTGGCCAAGATCGCCAAGGTGACCGTCCGCACCCTGCACCACTACGACGAGATCGGCCTGTTGTCCCCCGCGGGCCGCACCCGGACCGGCTACCGCCGCTACCAGGACGCCGACCTCGACCGGTTGCAGCAGATCCTCTTCTACCGCGAACTCGGGTTCCCCCTGGAAGGGATCGCGGCGATCCTGGACGACGACTCGGTCAGTCCGAGCGAGCACCTCCGTCGGCAGCACCGACTGCTGACCGACCGGATCAGGCACCTCCAGGACCTCGCCACAGCCGTCGAACACGCCATGGAGGCACGAAGAATGGGCATTCAGCTGAGCCCGGAGGAGAAGTTCGAGATCTTCGGCGAGGGCTACCAGGAGGAGTGGGAGCAGGAGGCCGAACAGCGCTGGGGCGACACCGCGGCCTGGGCCGAGTCGCAGCGCCGCACCGGCGGCTACGACAAGGCCGACTGGCAGCGGATCCAGGCGGAGATGGCCGACCTCAACACCCGCCTGGTCGAGGCGCTCACCGCCGGCGAACCCGCCGACGGCGCCGCCGCCACGGACCTCGCCGAGGCGCACCGGCAGCACATCTGCCAGAACTTCTACGACTGCACGTTCACCATCCACCGCGGCCTGGCCGGGCTGTACGTCTCGGACCCGAGGTGGACCACCACCTACGAGAACCTCGCCCCGGGCCTGGCGCAGTGGCTGCACGACGCCATCCTCGCCAACGCGGACCGGCACGAGAAGGCATAGTCGCCGCCGGATGCCGGATGCCGGATGCCGGATGCCGGATGCCGGGCCACGTGGCCGCGGGCTACGCGACCCCGCGCCCGAAGGAGCGCCGGTAGGCGGTCGGGGAGGTGCGCATCACCCGGCCGAAGTGGTGGCGGAAGGTCGCGGCGCTCTCGAAGCCGACCGCCGCCGCGATCTCCTCCACCGTCCCCTCCGGTGACTCCAGCAACGGCAGGCTGGCCGCGATGCGCTGGGCGACGACCCAGCGCATCGGGCTGGTGCCGTTGCGGGCCGTGAAGTGCCGCAGGTACGAGCGGTCCGACATCCGGGCGGCGCGGGCCAGCAGCGAGATGGTCAGCGGGGACGCCAGGTGGCCCATCGCCCACTGCATGCTGCGGGCGACCCCGTCGTCCTCCTCCTCGACCGGGCGGACGGCGGCCTCGATGAACTGGGCCTGCCCGCCGTCCCGGTGCGGCGCCACCACGAAGCGGCGGGCCACGCTGTTGGCCACCTTGGCGCCGTGGTCGCGGCGGACCAGGTGCAGGCAGAGGTCGATCCCGGCGGCGCTGCCCGCGCTGGTGAGCACGTTCCCGTTGTCGACGTACAGCACGTCCGGGTTGACCCGCACGTCCGGGTGGCGCTGCTGGAGCAGGTCGGCGTACCGCCAGTGGGTGGTCGCCTCCCGCCCGTCGAGCAGTCCGGCGGCGGCCAGCGCGAAGGCGCCCGAGCAGATCGAGACGATCCGGGCGCCACGCTCGTGCGCCGTCCGCAGCGCGGCGACCAGCCCGGGGGAGACCGCGCCGCCGAACGCGTTCGGCACCCCGGGGACCACCACCGTGTCGGCCGAGGCCAGTTCGTCCAGCCCGTGCCGGGCGGTCAGCGCGAACCCGCCCACCGCGTCCAGCGCCGTCCCGGGCCGGTCGGCGCACACCTTCAGCCCGTACCAGGGCGCTGCCAGCAGGCCGCCCAGTTCGGGCCGGGCCAGTCCGAACACCTCCACCACCACGCCGAGTTCGAACGGCGCCATGCCCGCGAAGGCGTACACCGCGACGTGGTGCACCGGTTCCGGGCGGGGGCCGATGACGACGGGCACCGGGCCCGACCCGGTGCCGACCGGGCCCTCGACGTGCTGCTCGGTCATGCGGACCCCCTGCTGACGGGTGGCGGGATGGCGGTGAGTGTAGCCGTTCCGGCCGGCCGGGAATCTTCCTCGGATCCACCTGCAACCTCCACCCCGGCCACACGTCCATTGGTACGGGGCGGAGAGAGTCGGGCCGAGGGCGGCTGTCAGGATCTCCCCGGTCACGATCTTGATCAGGAGTCCTGACGGTCCGGCGAGAGCCGCCACCGTCCCGGGGGAAAGCGGAAACGCGCATGTCCATGGCCATCGGGCCGATCGCCGGGCCGACGAGGGGGCGCGGTTTCTCCGTTCGCGGAGTGGTCGCCGTGCTGTTCGGCGCGCAGGAGGCCGGCGAGGTGCCCGCCGGCCCGGGCGACGAGCAGGCGGCGCAGCGCCGCTCCGGCTTCCGGCTGCTGCGCGGCGGGCGCAAGCCCACGGAGGACCGGCCCACCCTGACCGACCTGTACCACGTCCACCGGCTGGGCCTGGTGCGGATGGCCGTCCTCCTGGTCGACCACCAGGACCTGGCCGAGGACGTCGTCCAGGAGGCCTTCACCCAGCTCTACCAGCGGTACGGCGAGCACCTGGACGACCTCGACAACGCGCTCGGCTACCTGCGCACCGCGGTGGTCAACGGCGCCCGGTCGGTGCTGCGCCGCCGGAAGACCGCCCGCGAGTACGTCCCGCCGCACGAGCCCGACGCCGCCTCCGCGGAGGACCACGCGGTGCTCAACGACGAGCACCGGCGGGTGCTCGCGGCCATGCAGGAGCTGACCGCCCGCCAGCGCGAGGTGCTGGTGCTGCGTTACTGGTCCGACCTGTCGGAGGCGCGGATCGCCGAGACCCTGGGGCTGTCCCGGGGCGCCGTGAAGTCCACCGCCAGCCGGGCCCTGGACGCCTTGGAAAAGCATCTGGAGAAGGTTCGATGACCGACAAGCTCCCCGGCCGCGAGAGCGGAGGCCGAGACGGTGACGGGCCGGCCGAGACGGCGACCGAACGGCTGCTGCGCGAGGCGATGAACGCCCGCGCCTCGCTGATCACCGCGCACGACCTGCGCCCGGCGCAACCGCCGCGCGGCCGGGTGTGGCGATTGCGCCCGGTCTACCTGACCGCCGTGCCGGTCTTCGCGCTGGCCGCCTCCCTGGCGATCGGCCTGCTCACCTTCCACGGCGACCCGCTGGCCAGGAAGGACGTCCCCCCACCGGCCGCCACCATGACGACCTCGCCGAGCCCGACCCCCGAGCCGACCGCCGCCCCGACCCCCACAGCCACCTCGCCGGACACCGGCAGCCCCGCCGCCGACCCGGAGACCGGGGCCCCCCTCTCCGACCCGACGTCGGCCGGCACCCGGACGACGGCGCCGCCCACCGCCCCCGCCACCACCCCGGCCAGCACCGCGCCGGCCGGGACGACCTACCCCTTCCGGGGCGTCAGGTTCAAGATCCCGCCAGGTTGGCGGGCCGTCAATCCGGATCCTTCCGCCAACACCCTCTGCATCCTGAGCCCGAGCGCTCCGCAGGACGCGACGGCCGGGGACTGCCTGCCGCACGGCGTGCTTCTGACGGTCACGGACCAGGAGTCGCAGCTCTGGCCGAGGCTGCCCGACCTGGATTCCGAGAGCGGCTGGTCCACGCAGCCCTGGTGCCCGGCGTGGTCCTACTCCCCCACGCTCACCAGGAACGGACAGATCGACAGTGTCGGCCCGACCAGGAGCACACCCACCGTGGCAGGCCGTGCCGCACGCAAGTCGCAGTGGCAGATCAACTGCGGCGGCGACGCCTTCACGGCCCAGATGTGGGCCCTGCCGAAGGACTTCGTGTCCGTCTCGGCGATCGGCCTCAAGGCCGACTACCAGCCCGGACTGATGACGATCGTCAACACCCTCGACCTGAGCGGCCGCCAGGCGCCGCCGGTGAAGTACCACGAGAACGACATCGATATCACCGTGGGCGGCTTCACGGGCGTTCAGGAGCTGAAGGCGGGAAGTCCGGCCGTCACCTTCTCGGTGACCTACAAGAACAACAGTCCGACGAATTTCGCCCAGGTGGAGCCCTTGGTCTACACCGAGTGGCCCGTGGACACGCCGGTGGATGTGGTGTCGCTGAACGCGGGCAAGCTCGAGCGTCTCGACGGTGCCACCTGGAAGGAAAAGCCGCTCACGCGAGGAAGCGCGATGGACTACGCGACGGCGGATCCCGAGTCGCTCTTCCCCCTGGCTCCAGGGCAGAGCCGAACGGTCAAGTACCGGATGACGATCGATGCCGGACACGGCCTCGGGCCACTGTGGGTGATGACGCGGGCCGTCCTTCCCTACACGGGAGGAACCCTCACGGGTCTCGGCAACGAGGTTGTCTCGCTCAAGATCACCAAGTGACACGGGGGCCCGGCCTCCCCGCCACGGGGAGGCCGGGCCCCCGGAGGGTGGCTCAGGCCAGCGAGGCCATCCAGGCCTCGACCTCGTCGGCGCGGCGCGGCAGGCCGGCCGAGAGGTTCTCGTTGCCGTCGGCGGTGACCAGGATGTCGTCCTCGATCCGGACGCCGATGCCGCGGTACTCCTGCGGCACGGTCAGGTCGTCCTGCTGGAAGTACAGGCCGGGCTCGACGGTGAGGACCATGCCGGGCACCAGCAGCGCGTCGGCGTGCTCCTCGCGGCGCGAGTGGGCGCAGTCGTGGACGTCGAGGCCGAGCATGTGGCCGGTGCCGTGCAGGGTCCAGCGGCGCTGGAGGCCCAGCTCCAGGACCTTCTCGACGTCGTAGGCCGAGGCGTCCAGCAGGCCCCAGGCGAGCAGGCGCTCGGCGAGCACGCGCTGCGAGGCGTCGTGGAAGTCGCGGAAGCGGGCGCCGGGCTTCACCGCGGCGATGCCGGCCTCCTGGGCGTCGTACACGGCGTCGTAGATCTTGCGCTGGAGGTCGTTGAAGCGGCCGTCGATCGGCAGGGTGCGGGTGACGTCGGCGGTGTAGAGGGTGTGGGTCTCGACGCCGGCGTCCAGCAGCAGCAGCTCGCCGGGGCGGACGTCGCCGTCGTTGCGGACCCAGTGCAGCGTGGTGGCGTGCGGGCCGGCGGCGGCGATGGTGCCGTAGCCGACGTCGTTGCCCTCGACCCGGGCGCGGCGCCAGAAGGTGCCCTCGATCCAGCGCTCGGAGGTGGCGACGGCCTGGCCGAGCTCGCGGACCACGTCGGTGAAGCCGTTGACGGTGGCGTCGCAGGCGGCGCGCAGTTCGCCGACCTCCCACTCGTCCTTGACCAGCCGCAGGCCGCTCAGGAACTCCTTGAACTCGGCGTCCCGGTCGGCGTCCAGCACGTCGGCCAGGGTGTCCTCCAGGCCGGCGTCGTAGCCGCGGACGATCCGGGTGGGCACCGCGGAGTCCTTGGTGCGCCCGGCCAGTTCCTCGGCGGCCTTGCGCACGTCGCGCGCCGGCAGGCCGAGCAGCTGCTCCTGCTCGCCCAGGCTGTTCCGGCGGCCGACCCACAGCTCGCCGTAGCCGTCAAGCCAGAACTCGCCGTTCTCGCGGTCGGAGCGGGGCAGCAGGTAGAGGGCGAACTCGTGGCCGGCGTCGCCGGTGGGCTCGGCGACGAGCACGGCGTCCTCGGTCTGGTCGCCGGTGAGGTGCACGTACTCGCTGGCGGCGCGGAAGCTGTAGTCGGTGTCGTTGGAGCGCACCCGCAGGTTGCCGGCCGGGACGACCAGCCGCTCGCCGGGGTAGGCGGCGGAGAGCCGGGCGCGGCGCTCGGCCGCGTACGGGGCCTGGGCGACCGGGACGAGGCCGTGCAGCTCGGTGTCGGCCCAGCCGGTCTTCATCGAGGCGGCCAGCTCGTCGGAGACCTCGCCGTACAGGCCGTTCTTGCGGCCCTTGAACTGCTGCGGCTCGTCGCCGCCGTCGGCTTCGGGGTTCTCGGCCACTGCGGGCGTGCGGTCCTCGGTCACGTGTAACGCCTCCTTGGGGTGGTACCGCCGCCCCTCGGGGGAGTGTCGGATCGCGACACGCGCGGGCGGCCGTGCGTCCATGGTACGGACGCCCGGCCGCTCGCCCGTTCGGGGTCGGGACGACTGTTCGGGGCGGCTATTCGAAGCGGGCCGCGAGCAGCAGCAGGTCGTCGGTGGCCGGTCCGGGTCCGGGGTCGGGGCAGACGGCCAGCAGGTGGGCGCAGAGCCGGTCCGGGTCGATCCGCACGTCGCGCGGGGCGTCGGCGGCGGCCCGGCGCAGGTTGGCCTGGCCGGCGTGCAGGGTCGGGCCGCAGCGGCGGGCCAGCCCCTCGGTGTAGAGCAGCAGGGTGTCGCCGCGGTCGGCGGTGAGCTCGACGCCGGGGGCCTCCCAGCAGGCCAGCATGCCGAGCGGGGCGGAGAGCGAGGTCTCCACGAACTCGGCGCCGTGCCGGCCGACCAGGACGGGCGGGCAGTGGCCGGCGCCGGCCAGGGTGATCCGGCGCTCCTCGGGTTCCACCCAGGCGTAGACGGCGGTGGCGGTGCGGGCCGGCTCGGTGGTCTTGAGCAGGAGTTCCAGGTCGCCGAGGACGGAGACCGGGTCCTCGCCCTCCAGGACGGCGTAGGCGCGCAGCGCGGCCCGGATCCTGCCCATCGCGGCGGCCGCGCCGGGGGCGGAGCCGGGGCCCGCGCCGGGGCCGTCGCCGGAGACGGAGCCGACGGTGAGGCCGACGGTGCCGTCCGGCAGCGGGATGGCGTCGTACCAGTCGCTGCCGCAGGAGCGGTCCAGGCCGGCCGGGAGGATCCGGGCGGCCAGCCGCAGGCCGGCGGGCTGGGGGAGCCGGTCGGGCAGCAGGCCGCGGCGCAGCGCCTCGGTGGTGCGCCGGACCTTGTCCGCCTCCAGCTGTTTGGCGAGCAGCGGGGCGGCGATCGCGGCGTAGCGGTGGGCGAGCTCGCGCTGGCGCTCGGTGGGTTCGGCGGGCTCGTCGTAGAACCAGAGGGCGGCGGCGAGCGGGCCGTCCTCCTCGGTGGCGAGCGGCAGGCCGTAGCAGCCGCCGAGGCCGAGCTGGGTGGCGAGTTCACGCAGCCGGGCGCCGGTGGCCGGGTCCTCGGCGAGGTCGGGGGAGTGCAGCCGTTCGGGCCGGTCCTGTTCGCGCAGCAGCCTGGCGAGCAGGCTCTGCTCGGGCGGGACGGTCTCCAGCGCGCCGAGGCTGGCGCGGTCGAGGCCGAGGCCGACGGGCTGGCCGGGCCTGCCGCCGGGCATCCGGGTGACCAGGACGCCGCGTCGGGCGCCGAGCAGGGCGGCGCCGGAGGCGAGGACGGTGTCCAGGGTGGCGGCGAGGCCGCGGGCGCGGGCGAGCTGTTCGGTGTGCCGGTGCAGGCTGGCGAAATCGGACAGTCGTCCGGCCAAACGGTCCTGCACTCCGGCGGCCGGTGCCGTGCGGACGTCCGCCGCGCCGTCCTGCGCGTCGGCGGGACCGGGGAAGCCCGGTGGGTCGAGGACGGTCAGCCCGCCGGCGCTGCCGGGCTCGCCCGGCTCGGAGGGTGTCGACGACGACGGGTGGGACTCGGTCATGCCGCCACTCCTGACGTGCTACGTGCCATGCGGAACCCCCAGGTACGGCCGGTGTGGAGCGATGACGGCCAAAGGGCGCGTTTCGCCTCGATTCGCTACTACTCGTCATTGATCGACAGCAATGCCACCACTTCTACACAGGCCATTTGGGGCATGTCCAGATCCAGGACGACGCGGTGGCCTGTTCCACATCCGCGAGACCCGGTCGGGGGGCGCGTACGGCCTGGGCGCGCGCCGGTCCGGTCGGGAGGCATGGAGGGGACCGGGAGCGGGCAGAACGGAGGGGACGGACCCGGCGGCCGTCCGGATCGTATGCCCGCGCCGCCCGGGACCCGGGCTGGCCGGAAGTCTCTCACTCGTACGGTGGAACCAAGCGCGCCCGGGCGGCGTCCATCCGGTCGCATACGGGATTCTCGTTCCAGGGGCTGTTTCAGTGCGCGGCCCTTCTCATGTCGTGCTCCACACCGTGATCCACGTCGTCGCCGCGCCGCCCGCCATGCCGCCCGCCCCCCTTCGCGCCGCCGGGGCCGTGCCACCGCGGGTCCGCGTGACGAGTCCCGGCGGTGCCGACGGGCCGGAGCGAACCGAGCGGTCAGGGAAAGGAACGAGCGCCATGCGTGAGAACCCGAAAGATCCGTGTCCGCCCGCCACTCCCCACCACCCCGTCCAGGACGACGTCGCACGTCAGCGCCCTGCCCGGCTCGCCGCGGCCCTGACGGCCGCCGTCGACCACCGCTGGCCCGTGGTGCCCGGGGCCGTCCTGCGCGGCGGTCAGTGCTCCTGCGGCGACCAGGACTGCGTCGTGCCGGGCGCGCACCCGCACGACCCGTCGCTGCTGGCCGCCACCACGGACGCCCGGATGGTGCGCTGGTGGTGGGAGCGGCAGAGCCCGGACGCTCCGGTGCTGGCCGCCACCGGTTCGGTGGTCTCGGCGGTCAGCCTGCCGGCGGCGGCCGGCGCCCGGGCGCTGGTCTACCTGGGCGCGCTGCGGCTGCCGCTCGGTCCGGTGCTGGCGATGCCGGGCCGGTACGCGCTGCTGGTGGCCCCGTACTCGCTGGACGCGCTCGGCGAGATGCTCTCTCAACTCCCTTGGGTGCCAGGCTCGTTGCGCTATCACGGGGTGGACGGCTTCCTGCCGCTGCCGCCCGGTGGAGCGGCCGGCCGGGTGCGCTGGGTGCTGGCCCCGCGCCCGGACGCCGACGGCGGCGTGTGGCTGCCGCAGGTCGGGCCGCTGCTGGGCGAGTTGGTGGAGGCGACGGTCCGGCTGGACAGCGGTCGCTCGGCGTACTGATCCGCCGGTCCGTTCCCGGGCCGCTCGTCGGGGCCCCGCGGAAAACAAAAGATCCGGCCGCTGGCGACGGGGGATGCACCAGCGGCCGGACTCTTTAGACAGTAACAAGGATCCGCGCCCGCGCCAATTTCCAAGACGCCCTGCCAGCCCGGAAATTGCGGCTTCATGGCGACAATGTGACGCGTATCACCCGGATCCCGGGCGCTTTAGTTCAAGGTGACCTGACGGTTCACCAGGTTCGCGCGGGCACGCCGCTCCTCGGCGGTCAACGGGGTCTCGTCGGCGAGCACCGAGGCCAGTCGCTCGGCGAACTCGGCGGCCGGCTTCTCGCAGTCGGCGGCGGTCATGGCGAGCGGGAGGTCCCAGACCGGGACGGTCAGGCCGTGCGCGCGGAACGAGCCGACCAGGCGGGTGTCCGGGCCGAGCGAGGACTGGTCGGCGGCGCTGAGCCGGGCCAGCGCGTCCAGCAGCCGCTCCTCGGGCACGGTCATCACCCAGCGCAGGTGGTTCTTGTCGGGGGTGCCGCACCAGTAGGCGGCGTCGGCGCTCGCCAGCTTCTCGGTCGGGATGGCCGAGGCGTTGGCGCGCTCCAGGGAGGCGGCGACCTCGCCGGTCGCGGTCTCGGCGTCCTCCAGCCAGAACTCGAAGCCGGTGTGCACGGCGGGCGTGAACGCGGCGGTGACGTCCAGCAGGTCCTGGAGCCGGCGTCCGCCCGCCTCGGTCCGGCGGGACGGCACCGGGTTGCCCGGCTCGGTGGCCAGCGCCAGCTCCAGGGCGTCCGCGAGGTCGCGGCTGAGGTCGCCGGAGGAGGACTGGGTCTGCAGGCCGAGCAGGATGGAGCCGTCCTGGCGGCGCAGGGCCGGCCAGGCCAGCGGCAGCACGGTGGCCAGGGTCACCGACGGGACCTCGCCGGTGGCGCCCTCGGCCACCCCGGCGGCCAGCGTCAGCGGCACCGTGGCGGCGGGCACCAGCTCGCGCAGCGCGACCCAGTCGGCCTCGCCCGACAGGCCCTCGAACGGGCGGTGCACCAGCTCCTGCACCGCGTGCGAGGCCTCCCGGCCGTGACAGGCCTTGTACCGGCGGCCCGAACCGCAGGGGCAGTTCTCGCGGGCCCCCACCACGGGGACCTCGCCCGCGACGGCGGTGGTGGACTGACGCTGCGGCGCCTTCTTGGCGGCCTTCTTGCCCATGGTGCGGCTCTCCCGGGAACGGTGGTCCTTTGCTCCGGGCAGCCTACTGACGTTCCCCCGGCGCGCGGGCACACGCCGGGCGGACGGGTGGGGAGCGCGCGTCGGTTCAGGCGCTGCGGGCGTCACCACCGGTGCGCCGGGCGTGCCGGGCCCGGGCGGGCAGCGCCGCCCAGACCGTCACCTCGCCGGGCGCGTCGCGCACGCCCCAGTCGCTGGCCAGCTGGTCGACGATGTTCAGGCCGCGACCGCCGCGCGAGGTCAGCGAGGGGCCGGCGGGCAGCGGCCGGGTGGTCGCGCCGCCGTCGGTGACCTCCAGGGTGAGCACGCCGTCGGCGTGCAGCTGCCAGCGGACCAGCACGCCGCCGTCCGTTCCGCTCCCGTGCTCCTCGCGCTCCCGGCCGCCCGTGGCGGAATGCGCCCCGGAGGGGACGCCGACCAGCAGTTGGTCCACCACCTCGGCCCGGGCGCCGCGCCCCAGGGCCCGCAGCGGGCCGAGCGGACGGGCGTACCGACAGGCGTTGCTCAGCAGTTCGGAAAGGATCAGTACGGCATCATCAACGACCGGCTCCGGTATCTCCCGGTCGCCGAGATCTCGACGCAGTCGGCGCCGTGCGACCCCGACACTCGCCGGGCCGTGCGGCACTGCCATGGTCGATGAAGCCGGCACTTCACGCGCCACCATCAACGCCACCCCCGGACCTCCTTCAGCGTATGCCGAGGGAGAGATGCCCCTTGGTAATGCGTCGGAAACGACCGCCGGACGATCCCGCGAGGACATTTCAAGCGATTGCGACCGAGGGTGGACCCGAGGTCATTCCGTGCTCACCGTGCGTCGCCCCGGCGCATGAATTCCGGCAATAACGGGCCCGGAAGGTTTGACTGCCGACCAGAACGATCAGGTTGTGTCCGGGCTTTGCGGGTGGATTCGCGGGCGGCCCGCCGTCCGACGCCGGATCACCGGCCGAGCTGCGCCAGGACCTCGGCGGGCCGGTTGGTGATGATCGCGGACACCCCGAGCTCCAGGCACAGTTCCACGTCGGCCGGTTCGTCCACGGTCCACACGTGCACCTCGTGCCCCAGCTCACGCAGCCGCGTCACCAGCTGCGGGCGGGCCCGCACCAGGTCGATGCCCGGTCCGGCGATCCGAGCCCCGCCCGGCAGCGGGGAGCCCGGGCGCAGCCGGCCGAGCAGCGGCAGGGTCCGTTCGAACAGGAACACCCGCCGGTACTCCGGCGCCGAGGCCGCCACCCGGTTCAGCCCCACCGAGGAGAAGCTCATGATCCGGGCCGAGGGGCGCTCGCCCTCCCGGCTCGCGCCGATCTTGAAGCGTTCGAGCGTCCGCAGCAGTTCGGCCTCCACCCGGCCGCGGTAGCGCACCGGGTGCTTGGTCTCGATCGCCAGGTCCACCGGGCGGCCGCAGTCCACCACCAGCTCCAGCAGCCGCTCCAGCCGCAGCACGCCGCGCAGCTCGGGGTCGGTGCTGGGGCGGCCGGTCTTCCAGCCGCCGAAGTCGTACGCCTCCAGCTCGGCCAGCGTCATCGCCGAGACGGTGCCCTGGCCGTTGGAGACCCGGCCGATCCGGCGGTCGTGCACGCAGACCAGCTCGCCGTCGGCGGTCAGCCGGACGTCGCACTCGACCGCGTCCGCGCCCTCGTCGAGCGCGCGCCGGTACGCCGCCAGGGTGTGCTCGGGCAGGGCGTGCGAGGAACCGCGGTGGGCGATCACCTGGACGGGCGGCGTGGTGCGCGCCGCCGTCGAGGACGGGTCTGTGCTGGTCACGGGCCCCACGATAGGCGGCGGAAGTGACGCGCAGGCGAAGACGGCCCCAATCCGCGGGGCCGTCTTCGGTGTCGGTCGGTCAGCTCAGCGCCGCCCTGCGGGTCAGCGGGGTGAGCGCCCAGGTGACCAGCGCGGGCACCAGGAAGGCGAACAGCGAGGCGGACGTCCACTCCTGCGGGGTGAAGTGCAGGGCGTCCTGCGCGGAGGTCCAGAAGTCCGTCCACCAGCCGGCCACCGCGGTCGGCGCGATGAACTGGTAGACCGCGAAGCCCAGCACCCACGGCAGCAGCATCAGGCGGCGCGAGGGCGCGTCGGCGGAGAGGTTCCAGCCGTACCGGCCGGCGCCGAAGAAGTAGTCCACCGCCAGCACCGCCAGCAGCGGCACGAAGACCGAGCCGATCAGACCGAGGAAGTTGGTGTAGGTGTCGGTGAACTTGTCGATCTGCAGTGCCAGCACGGTGATCAGCAGGCCGATCCCGCCGGTCAGCACCCGGCGGTCCACCTTCGGCAGCAGGTTCTGCACCGACATCGCGGTCGAGTACACGTTGGCGAAGGACTGGTCCGTCTCGCGCAGCACCAGCACCAGCAGGAACAGCCAGCCGGCCCAGACGCCGAGGAAGGAGTCGAAGATCTTGTTCGGGTCGCCGTCGGACTGCAGCAGGGCCATCAGGCCGAGCACGTAGCACCAGACCTGGGCGATCGTGTAGCCGGAGAAGCTGCCCCAGAACGCCGAGCGTGCGGTGCGCGAGTGCCGGGTGTAGTCGGCGGCCAGCGGGACGAAGGAGATCGACACCGCGATCATCGCGTCGGTGGCGCCCAGGAAGCCGTGCCAGTTGCCGGCGCCCGGGTCGGGCACCCCCTGGCGGCCCAGCTGGACGGTGAAGTACACCATCGCGACGGCGACCGCACCGGCCACGAAGCGGCGCAGCACCGCGATCGAGCCCAGCGGCCAGATGGTCAGCGCGGTGGTCAGCGCGCCCGCCAGGAGCACGAACAGCCAGCGGTAGCCGTCGGTGTGGGCGACGGTCTGCGCGCCCGCCGCGATCGTCAGCAGCTCGAACACGCCCCAGCCGACGCACTGGACGATGTTCAGCACCGTCGGGACGTACGACAGCCGGGTGCCGAACAGCCCGCGCAGGTTCGCCATCGCGGGCGCGCCGGTACGGGCCCCGATCAGCGCGGCCACGCCGAGCATCGCGGTGCCGACCACGGTGCCGGCCACGATCGCGGTCACCGCGGCGGCCAGCGACAGCTCGCTGCCCTTGGCGCCGAGCACGGTCGCGGCGGTGGAGAAGCCGATCAGGCTGACGCCCAGGTTCATCCAGAGCGCGAAGTGGTCCCGGAAGCGCAGCGTGCGCGGCGGCTCGGTGTCCAGCACGAGCGGCGCCTCGGCACGCTCCGGGCGGTCCAGGACGGCGGTCGCCGTGCCGGTGGGACCCGCGTGACCGCTGTCACCGCCGTGAGCGGTCGGGGACGGTTCGGGGAAACCCTTGGACGCGGGCGCGTCCGAAGAAGAGGATGGCGAAGCAGGCGACATGGCCGATACTCCCTACGCCGGCATTACCCGGACAGGTTCCGGCGGTCTGCGCCCCCTCGACGGTCCGCCCACGATCCCGTGGCGTACGGTCGACCAGCGCACTCTCAGCCTGGATGGTCCAAGCTCCCGCGTGTCAGTTGTGAGCGACAGGCTAACCGGCCCGGGGGTGAACGCCAAGGCCACGGGGTGTGCGGCCCGCATCGCGGGACGCCCGGCGGAGGTGGGGAGCCTCCGGTCGCCGGCCTGGTCTTCGGTTCGGCCGTCGACTTGCTCGTCGCTCGGTCGTCGGTCGGTTGTCGGTCGGTCGTCGGCGCAGGACAGCCTGGTCGGCGGCCCGGCTGTCGGCGGCGGCTAAGGATTCTTATGAGTTATTCAGAGGGGTCCTTACGGCAAACGAATCGGCAGTACGAAAAACTATGGTCCTTGGTTCTGTCAGCTATGGAGGTCGTTCGTGAGCACCGAGCGCGAGGTTGGGCCCACCGGGCCGCAGGGGGAGCAGCCCTCGGGCGGCCAGGCGGCGGCTGTTCCCGCTTCCGACGGCCACGCCTCGGGCGGGCACCAGCCGACACTGGCCTTCGGCCGGGTCCCCGAGCCCGGGGCCGCTCCGGCCGCCGAGGCCGCACCGGCTGAGGCGGCGCCGACGGAGGGCGTTGCGGCCGAGGGCGGTCCGGCCGAGGGCGGGTACCAGCCCACCGTGGCCTTCACCAAGGTCCCCGCGCCGGAGGCGCCCCCGCAGGCCCCGGCCGCCCCGGTCGACGCCGCCACCGGCTACATCGACGCGCCGCCGCCGGTCCTGCCGCCCGCCCCGCCGGTCCCGGCCGCGCCGGCGGCACCCGTCGCACCCGTCGCCGAGAGCCCGGCCCTGCCGCCGGGTGCCAACCCGTACGCCACCCCGGCCCACGGCGTCCCCGCCGCCGGCCCGCACGACCCGTACGGCACCCCGGCCGCCCCCGGCGCGCCCGCCGCGCACCCCGCGCCCGGCCACCACCCGTTCGGCGCCGGCCAGCCGCTCGGCGGCTGGGGTGCCTCCCACGACGCCGGCGGCGGCGCGGGCTACCCGGGTGGCCCGGCCGGACCGCTCGGCTACCCGGCCGACTACCCCGGCGGCCCCGGCGGCCCGCGCAAGAAGCGCGGCGGCCTGGTCGCCCTGATCGCCGCCGTCGCGCTGGTCGCCGGCGTGGCCGGCGGTGCGCTCGGCGTGACCGTCGCGGACCGCAACGACAGCACCAACAGCGCCGACGACCACCGCAGCACCACCGTCCAGGCCAGCAACACCCAGAAGAACGAGCCCGCCCCCGGCTCGATCGCCGGCATCGCGCAGAAGGCGCTGCCCAGCGTCGTCACCATCAAGGCGCAGGGCAACGGCGAGTCCGGCACCGGCACCGGCTTCGTCTTCGACACCGAGGGCCACATCCTCACCAACAACCACGTGGTCGCGCCGACCCTCAACGGCGGCAAACTGACCGTCAAGTTCGCCGACGGCACGTCCTACAACGCGTCCGTGCTGGGCCACGCCGAGGGCTACGACGTCGCCGTGGTCAAGATCGACAACCCGCCGAAGAGCAAGCTGGCCCCGCTTCCGCTGGCCGACTCCGACAAGGTCAACGTCGGTGACGCCACCGTCGCGATCGGTGCGCCGTACGGCCTGGAGTCCACCGTCACCAGCGGCATCGTCAGCGCCAAGGACCGCCCGGTCGCCTCCGGCGACGAGACCGGCGGCCAGTCCTCCTACATGAACGCCCTGCAGACCGACGCCTCGATCAACCCCGGCAACTCCGGCGGCCCGCTGCTCGACTCCAGCGGCTCGGTGATCGGCATCAACTCGGCGATCCAGTCCAACGCCTCCGCCAACGGCCGGGCCGGCAGCATCGGCCTCGGCTTCGCCATCCCGATCAACCAGGCCAAGTGGGTCGCCGACACCCTGATCAAGACCGGCAAGCCGGTCTACGCCAAGCTCGACGTGCTGCGCAACGACGACTACAAGGGCGACGGCGCGCAGATCCAGACCCGCGACATCCAGGGCCAGCCGGCCGTCACCCCCGGCGGCGCCGCCGACAAGGCCGGTCTCAAGCCGGGCGACGTCATCACCAAGCTCGGCGGAGTGCCGATCGACAACGGCCCCGCCCTGGTCAGCCGGATCTGGACGCACAAGCCCGGCGAGACCGTCGACGTCGAGTACACCCGCAACGGCCAGCAGTTCAACACCAAGGTCACCCTCGGCCAGCGGGACGGCGACAGCTGACCCCCACCCGCACGAAACGGTGTGCACCGAACCCCGCCGGACCCGTTAGGCTGACCTCCGCCTGGAGAGCTGCCCGAGCGGCCTAAGGGAACAGTCTTGAAAACTGTCGTGCGGTGACCCCGTACCGTGGGTTCGAATCCCACGCTCTCCGCTGGTTGGAGAACCACCTGCTCAGGGCGGGTGCCGAGATCACTCGGCACCCGCCTTCCGCGTTTCCGGCGGGCGGGGGTTGACCCTGACACGGTGGCAGGGGGTGGAGTGGGGGCACCATGTTGAACATCGGAGACTTCGCCAGCCACGGCCGGGTGTCGGTGCGGATGCTGCGCCACTACGACGCGATCGGGCTGCTGCGGCCCGCCAGGGTGGACCCGGTCAGCGGGTACCGGTCCTACGAGGCGTCCCAACTCGCCCGGCTCAACCGGGTGATCGCGCTCAAGGAGCTCGGCTTCACGCTGCAGCAGGTGCGGGCCGTCCTGGACGAGCAGGTGGACGCGGCCGAACTACGCGGGATGCTGCGGCTGCGCCGGGCCCAACTCGCCGAGGCGATCGCCGCGGACGAGCAGCGGCTGACCCGGGTGGAGGCGAGGCTCCGGACGATCGAGAGCGAGGGGACCATGTCCGCACACGACGTCGTACTGAAGCGGGTGCCGTCCGTCCGGGTGGCCGAACTGACCGCGGTGGCCGCGAGTTACCAGCCGGAGGACATCGGGCCGGTGATCGGCCCGCTGTTCGCGGAGCTGTGCCGGCGGCTGGCCGAGGCCGGGATCGCCGAGGCGGGCCCGTCCGTCGCCCGGTACGAGGACGTGCCGGAGGGCGAGGGCACGGTGCTGATCCGGGTGGCCGTCCCGGGTCGGGCCGGCGGTGGAGCCGGGCCGGTACGGCTTCGCGGTGCTCGACCTGCCGCCGATCGAGGAGGCGGCGACGGTCGTGCACCGCGGCTCGATGGACGAGGCGATGGGGAGCTTCCAGGAGCTGGCCCGCTTCATCGACGCGAACGGCTACCGCTCGGCCGGCTACGCCCGGGAGCTCTACCTGGAGTGCCCGGACGACCCGGCGCGGTGGGTCACGGAGTTCCAGGAGCCGGTGGTCCGCCGGTAGGCCCGGTCCGGCCGGGGCCCACGCCCGCAGATCCGCCGGGGGCCCACTTGCCCGGCCTCCGGCGGGCGGGCAGAGTGCGGTGGAGGCGGCTGGCGGCGAGTGGAGGCGGCGATGGGTGACCTGACGGACCGACTGGCGCAGGGCCTTCCGGCCGGGGCGGTGGTGGTGGATCCGGACGTGACCGCCGCCTACCGCCACGACATGGCCGGCTTCTGCGCCGCCGGTGCGCCCGCCGTGGTGGTGTTCCCGGAGACGGTCGAGCAGGTGCAGCACGTGCTGCGCACCGCCACCGCGCTGCGGGTGCCGGTGGTGCCGCAGGGGGCGCGGACCGGGCTGTCGGGGGCGGCGAACGCCGTGGACGGCTGCATCGTGCTGTCGATGGTGAAGTTGAACCGGATCCTGGAGCTCGACCCGGTGAACCGGATCGCGGTGGTCGAGCCCGGCGTGGTGAACGCCGAACTTTCGCGAGCAGCCGGTGAGTTGGGCCTGTCGTACCCGCCGGACCCGTCCAGCTGGGAGTCCTGCACGATCGGCGGCAACATCGGCACCGGCGCGGGCGGGCTCTGCTGCGTGAAGTACGGCGTCACCAGCGAGTACGTGCTCGGCCTGGACGTGGTGCTGGCGGACGGGCGGCTGCTGTCCACCGGGCGCCGGACGGCCAAGGGCGTGGCCGGGTACGACCTGACCCGGCTGCTGGTCGGCTCGGAGGGCACGCTGGGCGTGGTGGTCCGGGCGGTGCTCGCGCTGCGGCCCGCGCCGGCGCCGCAGCTGGCGCTGGCGGCGGAGTTCCCGAGCGCGGACGCGGCGGGCGCGGCCGTCTGCGAGGTGATGGCGTGCGGCCTGACCCCGTCGCTGATGGAGCTGATGGACGCGGTCAGCGTGCGGGCGGTCAACGACCTGGGGCGGATGGGGCTGCCGGAGACGACCCGGGCGCTGCTGCTGGTGGCCTTCGACGGGCCGGACCGGGAGGCCGGGCTGGCGCGGGTGGCGGAGCTCTGCCGGGCGGCCGGGGCGACCGAGGTGGTGCCGGCCGAGGACGAGGCGGAGTCGCAGCTGCTGCTGGAGGCCCGGCGACTGGCACTGCCCGCGCTGGACCGGTTGGGCACCACGATGATCGACGACGTGGCGGTGCCGCGCTCCCGGCTGGCCGAGATGCTGAACGGCGTGGCGCTGATCGCCGAGCGGCACGCGCTGACCATCGGGGTGGTCAGCCACGCCGGGGACGGCAACACCCACCCGATCGTGATCTTCGACGGCTCGGACGAGGAGCAGGCGGCGCGGGCGCAGCGCTCCTTCGACGAGATCATGGCGCTGGGGCTGGAGCTGGGCGGCACGATCACCGGGGAGCACGGGGTGGGGCTGCTCAAGCGGGACTGGCTGGCGCGCGAGCTGGGGCCGGTCGCGCTGGACCTCCAGCGACAGCTGAAGGCGGTCTTCGATCCGCTGGGAATCATGAACCCGGGCAAGATGGTGTGATGTTATTTCTCCCATATTCCAGTACGACTTTCCGATGGTCTGGGAATGGCTGGAAAAGTCGACATGGGAGGGTGGTCGAACTTTTCGGGGGCGCGTTTCCTGATTTCCCTGCGCCGGGGTGGTGCGCCTGGTGGTTCGTGTGACGGCGGAGCGCCCTGCCTGAAGGGCCTTCCGGGAGGCCATCGCCCGGGCAAAGTGCCAGCTCGGCAGGGGTGTGTCGGCGCACTGTCCGATTTTCGGCCCGTTATGCGCAGCCCGGGTGGATATCACGCTAACGGGCGAAAACTGCTTCGCCGACTAGTGCTTTGTCGATTTGTTGCGGAAGTCTGTCTCTCGGCGTCGCAGCCCGCAGGTGTTCGTCTGGCCGGCGAACTCCCGCACCCCCTGCTCGACAATTGCACGATTTACAGCTTCTTGGAGGCTCTCATGGCTCGCATCCACACCCGCCGGGTGGCCGGACTCCTGCTCGCCGCCCCGCTCGCGGCCGGCCTGCTGCTGGCCGGCGCCGGCGCTGCGGCCGCCGACAACGGTGCGGGCGCCGGTGCCGGCTCCAACGCCGGCGTGGTGTCCAACGTCGGCACGGGCAACGTGTTCGGCGGGGTCGACGGCAACTACATCTCCACCCAGCAGACCGCCACCGGGACGGGTGCCTCGAACCAGAACAACACCCTCGCGGTGAAGGACAACGCGGGCACCATCCTGGCCGGGCAGTCCAACAAGAACATCAACGTCGTGTTCGCCCCGATCTTCCACTGATCCGATCGGGCACCACCGACGGCGGGGGCGCCGGAGGTGGGCGGCCGCGGGTGAGCTGAGCACTCGCGGAGGGGCTCGAACCAGTCTCCGGGCGGAATTCCCGCCCGGGCGCGGATCAGAACAGCGCATGACCGGCCAGCGGAAAGGGTCACCGTGAAGCCGGCCTCGTGGGCGGTGCCGCCATCGGCACCGCCCACGAGTGCGTCCGGAGCCGGGAGCGAACCGCCCGGGCCCGCTCGTCGCCGGCTGCCCGTCGCCGCCGACATCGCCCGGGACCGCCCGGGACCGCCCGTCGAGGCAGGCCCGGACGGCCCGGACGCGTCCAGCGAGGGCCCGCGCCCGGAGCCGTCGGTGTTCGGCGGTACGGTTGCGCTCCGACAGCGCACCACGTGCCCGGGCCCGGGAAGGACGGCCCGGCCGGGGCGGCGACCGCGGCAACCGGAGGAGAGGGCGCGCGATGGCGGCGGAGGAGGAGGGCCTGACCGGCCCGGGCGAGGCCTGGCCTGCACCGGAGCCGGATCCGCGATCCGGGCCGGACGCCCGCCGGGAGCCGGCGGAGCACCGGCCCGAGCCGAAGTCCGTGCCCGAGCTGCTGCTCGGCCGCCCGCCGATGGCCCGCCCGCTGCCGACCTTCGACGCCGAGGCCGCGCCCGCCGAGCCCGGCCCGCTGTTCGTGGACTGGCTCGCCACCGCGCTGGCCGCCGGCGTGCCGGACCCGCAGGTGGTCACCCTCTCCACGGTCGACGCGGACGGCCTGCCGGACGCCCGGGTGCTGGTGCTGCGCGACGTCGACGCGGCCGGCACCGGCTGGGTCTTCTCCGCCGCCGCCGACAGCCCCAAGGGCCGCCAGCTGGCCGACCACCCGGCCGCCGCGCTGACCGTCTACTGGCCCCAGCTGGGCCGCCAGGTACGGGTCCGCGGCACCGTCGAGCGGGCCGCCGACCTGGTCGCCGCCGCCGAGTTCGCCACCCGCTCCCCGGACGCCCGGGTCGGTGCGCTGGTCGGGCGGCAGAGCGAGCCGATGGCCTCGCTCGCCGAGTACGACGAGGCCGTCGCCGTCGCCCGCCGCCGCCTGGAGGCCACCCCGGACGCCGTCGCGGCCGGGCACGCGGTCTACACCCTGTGGGCGCACGAGGTGGAGTACTGGCAGGGCGACGCGCAGCGCCGGCACGTCCGGCTGCGCTACACCCGCACCGGACCGGTCCGGACCCCGGAGTGGTCGCGCACCCTGCTGTGGCCGTGACGACCTGACGGTCCAAGGGCCCGGCCCTTGGACCGACCGTGCTGCCCTACCGCCGCCCGGTCAGCGTGGCTCCCACGCTGGCCGCCACCACACAGCCGATCCCGGCCAGCTGCGGCACGCCCAGCAGCTGGCCGAGCACCACCAGGCCGACCAGCGCGCTGACCGCCGGCTCCAGACTGACCAGCACGCTGAACACCCGCTGCGGCATCCGCCGCAGCGCGGTCATCTCCAGCGCGTACGGGATCACCGGCAGCAGCAGCGACACCCCGGCCACCGCGGCCAGCAGCCCCGGCGGCGAGGCGCCGGGCGCGGTCAGCCCGTCCCAGGCCTGGCCGAGTCCGAACGGCGCCAGGGCGAGCGCGCCGACCGTCATCGACACCGCCAGGCCCTGGAAGCCCTGGAAGGCGGCGCCGACCTTGTCGGTGAACAGGATGTACGCGGCGTAGCAGGCGGCCGCCCCGAAGGCGTAGAGGAGTCCGACCGGGTCGAGCCCGCCCCCGTCGCCGCCCTCGCCGAGCAGGGTCAGCAGGACGACGCCGCCGGCGGCGAGCAGCGCCCAGAGCAGGTGGCTGGCGCGCCGGGCGAAGACCAGGGCGACCGCGAGCGGGCCGAGGAACTCGATGGTCGCGGCGGTGCCCATCGGCAGCCGGTCGATCGCCCCGGCGAACAGGAAGGTCATCCCGGCCGAGGCCACGCCCAGCAGGGCCGCCGCGGCGAGGTCGCGCGGGCGCTTGTCCCGGAGCCGGGGCCGGGTGACGGCGAGCAGGATGACCGCCGCGAAGCCCAGCCGCAGGAAGGTGGTGCCGCTGACCCCGAGCGGGCCGAACAGCGGCTTGGACAGGGCGATCCCGGTCTGCACCAGGAACATCGCGGTCAGACAGAGAAGCGGCGCCGGGATCCTCTCCGGGCGCCGCAGGACCTTCGGGAGTCGGCCGGTGGGCCGGCCGGGGGGCGCGTCGGGCGGTGCCGTGGAGCCGGGTGCCCCGCCTCGTCGCCAGCTGCCCCGCTCGCCGGCGGGCTCGCCCTGGGGGGCGGGCGGCATGGCAAGCGCCTCGGCGACGGCGGCAGCCGGCATCGGGGCGGTGGTTTCGCTGGGAGGGGAGGTGGGCATATGGGCGAGTTTGCCGTAAGGAGTGATGAACGGGCAAGCTCGTTACAACTATCGGGACGGATGCGGACGGGTACGGCCGAAAGGGTGGGCTCCCCCGGTGCGTCCGGCGTGGTTGCCGCATTCGTCCGATGGTCCGTCAGTAGCAAGGGCGGGTGCGCTATCTCCGCCCCGTGGCCATGCTCGCCGCCTCCCTCGTGCTCCTGCTGGCCACCGACGGGACGGGCGTGAGCGCCGGGGCCGCCGCCCTCCCCCGCATCCGGGCCCTCACCCTGCCCGACCGGTTCGGCCCGCCCAGGATCCACGACGACTTCACCGGCCCCGCCTTCGACGCCTGCACCGCGCCGCCCCTCGACACCCTGCGGGCCTGGCACGGGGCCTCCCCGTACGGCGCGCTCGGCATCTACGTCAGCGGCGCCCAGCGCGGCTGCGGCCAGCCCCGGCTCACCGCCGAGTGGGTGCGCCAGGCCCGCGCACTGGGCTGGCGCTTCCTGCCGGCCCACGTCGGGCTCCAGGCGCCGTGCAGCGAACTCGGCAACAAGCCGCGCCGGATCGACCCCGCCCACGCGGTCGAGCAGGGCCGGGACGAGGCCACCGAAGCCGTCCACGCGATGGGCTCGCTCGGATTCGGCAAGGGCGGCCCGGTCTACCTCGACATCGAGGCCTACCCGATGCGCGACCCCGCCTGCGGCCAGGCGGTGGTCGACTTCGCCGTCGGCTGGACCCAGGCCCTGCACGCCGCCGGCTACCGCTCCGGCTTCTACTCCAGCCTCGACTCCGGCATCGCCGACCTGGCCGCCGCCGCCCGGGCCGGCAGCTTCCCGCTGCCCGACGTCCTCTGGTACGCCCGCTGGGACGACCGGGCCGACACCTCCGACTCCGGCGCCCTCGGCTCCGACCTCTGGGGCTACCACCAGCGCGTCCACCAGTACCGCGGCAACGTCGAGGAGACCTACGGCGGCGCCGCCCTCACGATCGACCGCAACCACGTCGACGGCCCGACCGCGGGCTGACGCGTCGCCGGTCCGTGATGCCGGCAACGGGGCCGGGATACTGACAGCGGGCGGGGCGGGGCGGCACAATCGGGCACGTCCGCGCGCATTACCGCCCGGTAGGTGCCGCAGGCGCAGCCGCCAGTGCCGTCAGGTCAAGGAGGACCCGTGTTCAGCACGATGCAGGACGTCCCGCTCACCGTCGCCCGGATTCTGGAGCACGGGTCCACCATCCACGGCCGGTCCACCGTCACCACCTGGGACGGCACCGGGCCGGTCGTGCGGACGTACGCCGAGGTGGGGGCGCGGGCCGCGCAGCTCGCCCACGCGCTCCGCGACGAACTGGGGGTGACCGGGGACGACCGGGTCGCGACCCTGATGTGGAACAACGCCGTCCACCTGGAGGCCTACCTCGCCGTCCCCGCGATGGGGTCCGTGCTGCACACGCTCAACCTGCGGCTGCCCGCCCACCAGCTGTCGTTCATCGTCAACCACGCCGCCGACCACGCGGTGATCGTGGACGGCAGCGTGCTCCCGCTGCTCGCCGCCGTCCTGCCGGACCTCGCCCCGACGCTCCGGCACATCGTGGTGAACGGCCCCGGCGACCGCTCGCTGCTGGCCGGCTTCCCGGGCACCGTGCACGACTACGAGGAACTGATCGCGGGCCGGCCCGCCGCCTACCCGTGGCGCGGCGACCTCGACGAGCGCGAGGCCGCCGTGCTCTGCTACACCTCCGGCACCACCGGGGACCCGAAGGGCGTGCTCTACAGCCACCGCTCGGTGTACCTGCACTGCCTCCAGGTCAACACCGGCGACAACTTCGCCTTCACCCCGCGCGACACCGCGCTGCCGGTGGTCCCGATGTTCCACGTGAACGCCTGGGGCATCCCGCACGCCGCCTTCATGTCCGGCGCCAACCTGCTCATGCCGGATCGTTTCCTCCAGCCCAAGCCGATGGCCGAGATGATCGCCGCCGTCCGGCCCACCGTCGGCGCCGCCGTCCCGACCATCTGGAGCGGCCTGCTGGACGAGCTCGACGCGGGCGACTACGACACCTCCAGCCTGCGCATGGTGGTCATCGGCGGCAGCGCCTGCCCGCCCTCGCTGATGAAGGGCTTCGAGGAGCGCCACGGCATCCGCGTGCTGCACGCCTGGGGCATGACCGAGACCTCGCCGCTCGGCTCCTTCGCCCAGCCGCCCGGCGGCCTCACCCCGGAGGAGGAGTGGCCCTACCGGGTCACCCAGGGCATCTTCCCGGCCTCCGTCGAGGCCCGGCTGGTCGGCCCGTCCGGTGAGCGGATGCCGCACGACGGCGTCGCGGCGGGCGAGCTGGAGGTGCGCGGCCCGTGGATCGCCGGGGCCTACTACGGCGGTGCCGGGCAGGACCCGCTCCGGCCGGACGACAAGTTCTCCGAGGACGGCTGGCTGCGCACCGGCGACGTCGGCACCATCACCGCCGACGGCTACCTGACCCTCACCGACCGGGCCAAGGACGTGATCAAGTCCGGCGGCGAGTGGATCTCCTCGGTCGAACTGGAGAACCAGTTGATGGCCCACCCCGAGGTGGCCGAGGCCGCCGTGGTCGCCGTCCCGGACGAGAAGTGGGGCGAGCGCCCGCTGGCCACGGTCGTGCTGCGCCCGGGTGCCACGGCCGGGCTGAGCGAGCTGCGGGCCTTCCTGGCCGGACGGATCGCCTCCTGGCAGCTGCCGGAGCGCTGGTCGATCGTCGAGTCGGTGCCGAAGACCTCGGTCGGCAAGTTCGACAAGAAGGTGATCCGCGCCAGCTACGCGGCGGACGAACTGGACGTGACGGTGCTCGGCAAGGAGTAGCCGCCCGCCCGACCGCCGAGGGCCGGCCACCCCCGTTCCAGCGGGGTGGTCGGCCCTCGGCGCGTGCCGTGTGGATCTCGCCGGGCCCTCGGCGTCAGGGCGCGGTCAGCCCGCCGCGGCGACGCCCGCCTCGCCCATCGCGCCGATCCGCCCGAGCAGGTCGACGATCCGGGACTGGACGTCGGCGCTGGTCGAGCGCTCGGAGAGGAACAGCACCGTCTCGCCGGTGCGCAGCCGGGGCAGTTCGCGCGGGTCGAGGTCCACCGAGGTGTAGACCACCAGCGGGGTGCGGTGCAGCCGGTCGTTGGCGCGCAGCCAGTCCAGCAGGCCGACCCGGCGGCGGCGGATCTGGAGCAGGTCCATCACCACCAGGTTGGGCTGCACGCTGCTGGCCCGGGCGACGGCGTCGTTCTCGTCCACCGCGTGCTCGACGTGCATGCCGCGCCGCTCCAGGCTGCTGATCATGGCGGCGGCGATGTCCGGGTCGCCCTCGACCAGCAGGACGCGCGGGGCGTGGTGCTCGCCGTCGCGCGGCGCGAGGGCGCGCAGCAGCACGGCCGGGTCGGCGCCGTACGCGGCGTCCCGGGTGGCCTGGCCGAGACCGGCGGTGACCAGCACCGGGACGCGGCTGTTGAGCGCGGCGGTGCGCAGCGACTGCAGCGCGGTGCGGGTGATCGGGCTGGTCAGCGGGTCGACGAAGAGCGCCGCGGGGAAGCCGGCGACCTGGGCGTCCACCTCCTCGCGGGAGCGGACGATCACCGGGCGGTAGCCGCGTTCCTGGAGGGCCTGCCGGGTGGCCGGATCGGGCTCGGGCCAGACCAGCAGCCGACGGGCGCTGCCGCCCTCGCCGGTCGAGCCGTTCGGGCCGGCCATGGCCGGCGGCTGCTCCTCGGTCCGGTCGCCGGCGGCGGCGGGCAGTTCGGCCATCGGGCGCGGGGCGGTCCTGGCCTCGGCCGGGACGGGCGGCTGCGGTCCGGCGGCGGGGGTCGGCGAACCGCCGAGCGGGCGCGGCGGCGCGAGTTCGGCGAGGCCGGTGCCGACCGGGCGCGGGCCGGACGGGTCCTCGGCGGCGGGCAGCGCCGGGCGGGCGGCCGGTAGCGCGGCGGGGCCGCCGGGCGCGGGCCGGTCCTCCTGCGGGGCCTGGTCGGACGGCGCGGCCGGGACCTCCTGGCCGGGGCCGGGCGGCACGGCCAGCCGGCGTCGGCGGCCGGTCGGTGGGGCGGCGGGCTCGGGCTGCGCGGGCGCCGGGCCGGTCGGCAGGGCGTGCTCCAGGCCGGGGTACACCGGGGTGTCGGCGGCGCCGGGGAGGGCGAAGCCACCGGAGGAGTCCTCGGTGGAGGGCAGGGCGCGGCGCCGGCGGGGCTTGGCCTCGGCGCCGTCGGCGGCCGGGCCGCCTTCCGCGGCGGGCGTGCCGCCCGCCGGGGTGCCGTCGGCGGGGGCGGCACCGGGGCCGAGCGCGAGCGGTTCGCGCCCGCCGGTCCGGTGCTGCTGCGGGCGCTCGCCCTCGACGGGGACGGCGTAGGCGGGGCCGGAGCGGCCGTCGTCCTTGCCCCAGGGGTCACGCTGCGCGCCGTCCGGACCGGCCAGGCCCTGGCGGCCGTACGCGGGGTCGTTGCCGGTGCCGTTCCACTGTTCGGGGACGGCCCGCTCGATCCGGGCGGGGGCGTTCGGCCACTGGTCGGCGGGGGCGCCGGGGGCGGTCCGGGCCGGCGGCGCCGGTTCCTCGGCGGCGGGGCGGCCCCGGCGGCCGCGCCGCTCGGCGGCGGGTTCCTCGGCGGGCTGCTCCGCCTCCGCCTCCGCCTCCGCGGCCGGGGTCTCGCGGTCGGGCTGCTCGCCGCCGTCGGCGACCGGCTCGGCGGCCCCGTCGCTGCTGGGCAGCTGCGGGATGCCCGGCAGGTCGGGCAGGACGGCGCTGTCGCCCTCCTTGGGCCGGTCGGAGCGGCCCTCGGCGGCCGCGCGCTCGGCGGCGGCCTTCGCGGCGGCCGGGTCCAACGGCAGCTCGACGACGTACGTGGTGCCGGCCTTGCCGGGCAGCTCGTGCGGCTGGAGCACGCCACCGTGGCGCTCGACCACCGCGCGGGCTATCGGCAGGTGGACGGGGCTGCCGCCGAGGCCGGGCCCGCGGATCTCGACCCGGGCGACCTCGCCGCGCTGGGCGGCGGCCAGGACGACGGTCGGCGGCTCGCCGCCGGAGGGCAGCGCGGCGGGCGCGCCGGGGGCGGTCAGGCCGGGGGAGGGGGCGGTCGGGGCGTCCAGGGCGAGGCCGATGCCGCTGACGTCGGCGACCAGGTGGGCCAGCGCCTGGGCGAGCCGGCGCTCGTCGGCGATCACCTCGACGGCGGCGGCGTGCACCGAGAACCGCACCCGGCCCGGGCCGACCAGCTCGCCGGCCGCCTCGACGGCCCGTCGGACCACCTTGTCCAGGGCGACCGGCACCCGCCGCTCGGTCGGCTTGCGGCGGTCCTTGCCGTCCTTGCCGTCCTTCGCGTCCGGGCCGTCCGCCGGGGCGGTCTCGCCGGTCTCGCCGGCCTCGGAGCGCTGGTGCGCGAGCACGCCGTCGATCAGCCGGCTGAACCGGCGGCACTCGTCGGCGAGCCGACGCAACGTCCAGTTGGCCTCCGGCCACAGCTGCCCGGCCGGGTCGGCGGCGAGCGCGTCCAGCCGCTGGTTCAGCGCGGTCAGCGCGCCGCCGAGTTCGCTCTCCAGGACGGCGGTGAGGTGTTCGTTGCGGGCGACCAGGGCGAGTTCGCGGCTGCGGTCGGTGAAGGTCATCACCGCGCCGACCAGCTGGTCGCCGTCCCGCACCGGCGCGGTGGTGAGGTCGACGGTGACCGGGCGGCCGTCCTTGCGCCACAGCACGGTGCCGCGCACCCGGTGCTTGCGCCCGGAGGTCAGGGTGTCCAGCAGCGCGGACTCCTCCAGCGCCAGCGGCGTGCCGTCGGCCCGGGAGTGCTGGATCAGCGGGTGCAGTTCGCGCCCGCCCAGCTCGCTCGCCCGGTACTCCAGGATGTGCGCGGCGGCCGGGTTGACCAGCACGCAGCGGCCTTCGAGGTCGACGCCGAGCACGCCCTCGGCGGCGGCGCGCAGGATCATCTCGGTCTGCTTGTGCTGGCGGCGCAGCTCGGCCTCGACGCCGAGCCGGCTGGAGAGGTCGCGGACCAGGAGCAGGAGCAGGTCGCTCGCGGAGGACGGGCGGGAGCGCTCGCGGTACGAGTCGTACGAGGTGAGTCCGTAGCCGCGGCCCTCGCCGGTGCCGTCGTCGGGGAAGTCGTTGCCGGAGACCTCGACCGGGAAGCTGGTGCCGTCGGTGCGCCGGGCGGTCATCCGGACCGGGCGGTCGGGCTCGTCGCCGTCGCGGGCGGCCGGGCGCATCGAGCCGGGGATCCGACTGGGGTCGAACTCGGGCAGGAGGTCCAGCACGCCCATGCCGACCAGCGAGGTGCCGGGCGTCTGGAGCGCCTGGACGGCTGCGCTGTTGGCGTCCACGACGGTGCCGTTGCTGTTCACCAGCAACAACGCGTCGGGCAGGGCGTCGAGTATGGCGGCGAGGCGAGCAGCGCCTCGGATCGGCCTGCTGCTCACGTCGACAGGTCTCCTCGGCTCAGGGCAGCTCCTCCGGAGACGGCAGTATCTCATTCTTCTTTGCGGCGGGGTCGACCCGCCTAGTAACGTGGGCGGTGGTTGGTGCCGAGCCCCACGGTTGTGGCATCATCTCAGGCACACGGAACGGGTCCGCTCACGCGGACGTGGTCCCTGTGGAGGAGGCTTCGCCTAGTCCGGTCTATGGCGCCGCACTGCTAATGCGGTTTCGGGGTTATTCCTGATCGAGGGTTCAAATCCCTCAGCCTCCGCAGCCGGAAAGCCCCGTCGACGATCTTGTCGGCGGGGCTTTCCCCGTCCCCGGGGAGGTTCCGGACCCGCCCCGCCGCCCACCTCCCCGACCTGCCCCGCGGGCCGGGGCCGTCGGGGGCCCGGGCGGCCTCCAGGGGGTCGGCCCGGAGGGAGGGAGCAATCGATTTCGTCCCGCGTCGCAGGTCATGTAATGTTGTCCCCGCAACGCCCCGCTGGCACCGTTCATCAGGGCGAGCGCTCATAGCTCAACGGATAGAGCACTTGACTACGGATCAAGAGGTTGCAGGTTCGAATCCTGCTGAGCGCACCAATCTCCGCAAGATCGGGTTCGCCCGTTCCTTGCGCTCATAGCTCAACGGATAGAGCACTTGACTACGGATCAAGAGGTTGCAGGTTCGAATCCTGCTGAGCGCACCAGCGAGAAGCCCCCGGCCACCGGCCGGGGGCTTCTCCCGTTTCCGGGCCCGGACAGGGCGCCGGGTGCCTGGTCCGTTCTGGATTGCGGGCCTAATGGATGAAATACATCTGTTTCGGGTATATCCCGTCCTGTCGCTCGGATGACCGCCAAACGGGTGGGACCCGGCTATAAGCCCAGGTGTCGCAGTATGACCGGTTCAGGATCGTGATTCCTTTTTGTCAGATCTTGTGCCCAGGCTGCCCGGCACCCCGGCAGCCGACCGCGAAGGAGAGCCGGATGGGCCGACAGTTTCCCCGCACGGCCGTCGCCCTGACCGTCCTCGTGGCCGGGCTGCTGACCGGCTGGAACGCCCCACTCTCAGTGGCCCAGCAGTCCCCTGACGCCTGGTCGGGGGAACACCGGGCGGTCCTGCCCTCCGGCCTCTCCGTCCAGCTCGAATTCGCGGCCACCCCGGGCACCGAGGTGGCCGCCGCGGCCGGCGAACTGGCCGACCGCTCCGGCGGGGGGCGTGCGGCCGGGCCGTACACGGACGGAATGCGCCCCGGAAACCCCGCGCAGACCTTCAGCGTCACCGAGAACCGCCCGCAGACGGACGGATCCTGGCGCACCGTCGGAACGCTCCGGCTCGCCTTCTCCCGACCGGTCCGTAACCCCCGGCTGCACCTCAGCGGATTGGTCGCGCTCGCCACCGGGAAGTCGGGCACCACCAGCACCGCGGCCCGGCTGACCCTCACCGGCGGCTCACCCGCCGCCCCCACCCTGGTCAACCGCACCGACTGGCCCGGATGGACGGTCGACGCCAACGCCCTTGCGCCCGTCGGAGCCGACGGCAGCTCCGACGGCGCGGCCGGCTCCGCCTCCGAGGGCACCCTGGAACTCGTCGGCACCCTGCGCACCGCGGTCTTCCGGATCGAGCAGCGCTCCACCGCCCGGGCCGGCAGCACCACCGCCCCGCCCGTCCTGCGCCAGGCCTACACCGTCACCGTCGACGAGGACCTCGGCACTGCCCCGCAGAACTACGGCAACGCCTCGCACGTGCTCTCCGACCTGTTCCTCGGCGCGGACGCCGCCAACGCTGCGCACCGCACCCGCTCCCGGTCCGCCGACGACCGGGGCACGGCCGGGCCGACCGGCGAGCCGCTGGTCCAGCTCGACCACGGGGCCGGCCGGCGCAGCGTCTTCGCCAGCCCGCCGCCCCCCAAGCTCCAGCCCGGCCGCGGCGAGTACCAGGGCGCCGACCCGTCGATCGGCTTCCCCACCGAGGCCGCGATCGGCCGCTACTACCGGCTCACCGTCCCGGTGGCGGTCGGCGACCAGCCCGCGACCCTGGCCGGCTGGATCGACTTCGACCACAGCGGGCGCTTCGACCCCGCCGAGCGGGTGCAGACCGAGATCCCGGCCGGCGCCGACACCGCGACCCTGGAATGGACCGTCCCGACCGGCGCCGGCTCCGGCGACACCTGGGCCCGGCTGCGGATCGCCCGCGACGCCAGCCAACTCGTCCCCTCCGGCGGCTTCGCCGACTCCGGGCAGGTCACCGACCAGCGGATCAAACTGACCGTCGGCGCCGCCCGGCCCGAGATCGCCGAACCCGTCGACGGCGCCGTCCTCGCCGAAGCCCGTCCGCGGGTCCACGGCGACGGAGCGGTCGCCGGTGCCTCGGTGGAGATCCGGGACGGCGACGCCACGGCCTGCCGGGCCCGGGTCGAGCGCGGCGGCGACTGGTCCTGCCGGCCCGGTGAAGCGCTCACCGCGGGCCCGCACTCCCTCACCCCGGTCGAGATCACCAGCGGTGGTGTGGTGCTGCGCGGCGAGGCCGTCCGGGTCACCGTGAAGACGGCGCCGCCCGCCGCGCCCGTCCTCACCCTCCCGGAGTACACCAACGACCCGGGGATCCAGCTCACCGGTACCGGCGAGGCGGGCAGCACCGTCGCGGTCACCGACCAGGCCGCCGAACTGTGCCGCAGCGCCGTCCGGGCGGACGGCCAGTGGTCCTGCCTGCCGGTCGAGAACCTGGTGGACGGGCGCCACCTGCTCACCCCCGTCGCGGTCGACGCGGCCGGGAACCGGACGGCCGGGCAGGCGGTCGCGCTGGTCGTCGACACCGTCCCGCCGGACAAGCCGGTGCTCGGCTCGCCGGCCGCCGGGGAGACCCTGCGGGTCAGCCGGCCGACGTTCACCGGGCGGGCCGAGCCGGGTTCGAAGGTGCTGGTCACGGCGCGGGCGGGCGGCTCGGCGGCCTCGGGGTCGACTTCGGCCTCGGGTTCGGTCTCGGGTTCGGCCTCGGGCGAGCGGACGGTGCTGTGCGGGACGACGGCGGCCCTCGACGGCAGCTGGACCTGCACCGCCAACCGGGACCTGACGGACGGGCAGCAGTGGCTGGTCGTCACGGCGACCGACCTGGCGGGGAACGGGGCGGCGGCGGACGCGGTGCCCGTGCGCGTCGCGGCGGCGCCGAGCCCGTCGGCGTCGAGCCCGTCGGCGTCGGCTTCGGCGTCGACTTCTGCGGTGCCGGGTTCGGGGGCGTCGGTTCCCGTGCGGCCCAGCCCCGCGGCCTCGGTGCCGACCGTGCCGACCGTGCCGAGCCCGTCGGCGTCGGCTTCGGTGCCGATCGGGCCGAGTCCGAGCGTGGCGGTGCCGGTGCTGCCCTCGGCCGGTGCTTCCGCGCCGGTGGCCTCCTCCGTACCGTCCCGTCCCGCGATGTCGCCCACGTCCACGTCCCCGTCCACGTCCACGTCAACGTCCCCGTCCACGCCTTCGATCCCGGTCACCTCGTCGCCGAGCCCGGTTGTGGGGGCGGCGCCCGATGCGTCCGTGCTCGCGCCGGTGCCGGTGGGCGTGCTGCCGATTGCCGTTCCGGCGGCGGCCGGGCCGTCCGCTGCTTCCGTCACCCCGACCGTCCCGACGGTCCCGACCGCCACCACCACCTCCGCCGGTTCCGTCCCTCCGACGCTCCGTACCGTTCCGTCCCTGGGTGCCAGTCCGTCCCGGGCGGCCGTCGGCGTCGTGGCGTCGTCACCGCCGCCGTCACTGCCACCGCCCCTGTCAGCGCCTCCGTCACCGTCACCGTCATCGACGCCGGTGGCGGCCGAACCGCTCGGGTCCGCCGGGGAGAGTGCCGGGCAGCTGCCGGCGCCGCCCAGTGCGTCGCCCGTGGGGGCGGCCGCGGAGGCCTCGCAGGCGGCGGCCGCTCGGTCCACCGCGAGCGGTTGGCGCGGTGGGGTCGCCGCTGGCCTGCTGGTGCTCGCCGCCATCGGGCTGATCACCCGCCGGGTGTTCGCCCGTGATGGCGGTGTCCGGCGGCGCTGACCTGCGCTGAACCATCCCGACCATCCATTCATGTGCCTGCGCGTCAGGTCGGCTTCGGACGATTCGTCAGCAAATGTCGACACACCTCACCTCAAATGTCGCATTTGATGACGTATGAACTTAGCCTGATCTTGGCACTGCCCGTCAGATCCGGGCCGCCCGTTGCGCGACACACCGACCCCGAGGATCCGTGCATGGACGTCACCCGCGATTCTTCGCAGCGACCCGACCACCTGCCCAAGGCGCTCCCACCGGCCTTGCCGGAACGTTCCGCCTCCGGCGCCAGCCCGCTGGCCACAGCCACCGCCACAGCCACCGTCACGGCCGCCAAGACGGCCAAGCCGCTCGGCCCGGTCGACGGCGGCCCCGCGACCACTCCGCTGGTCGTCGTCCCCGGCCCGGCCTCTGGCGCCTCCGCCGACCTGCGCGATCCGCTGGAGGCGGCCGCCCCGGAGACCGCCGAGATCCCGGAAGCCATCCAGGTCGGCGCCCCCGCGGCCGCCACCTCCCGCCGGCCCCCGCGCGCCGACCAGGCGGTCCGCGAGCACGGCGCCACCGCCCTGCCCGGCTGGATCGCCCTGCTGGTGGTGCTGGTCGGCGTGGCCGGCGTGCTGCTGATGCTGCTGCGCGACGGCGTCATCCCGTACTGGGACGCGCTGCCCGACCTGCGCAGCGCCGCCGCGCAGGCGAGCGGCCAGGCCGAGGTGGACGCCAAGTCGGTCGCCGCGGTCAGCGCGGTCGGCCTGCTCGTGGTGTTCGCGCTCGCCGGGCTGCTGGCCAACGCGGGCGGCGAGACCCGGGTGCTGACCCGCTGGGGCCGCTACCGGGGCACCGTCCGCCGTACCGGCCTGGTCTGGGTCAACCCGCTGCTGCGCCGGCGCCGGGTGGACGTGCGGCTGCGGCACTGGCGCAGCGAGCCGGTCAAGGCGGTCGACCGGACCGGCACGCCGATCGTCGTCCGGCTGCTGATCGTCTGGCGGGTCAAGGACACCGCGCGGGCGCTGCTGGCGATCGAGGACCACGAGAGCTACCTGCGCGAGCAGGTCCAGGCGGTACTCACCCGCACCGCGTCCATCCTGCCGTGCGACAGCAACGCGGCGCCCGGGCCCGCGCTGCGTGACGGGCAGTGGTTCGCCGACGAGCTGACCAGAGCACTGGCCGCCGAGGTCGCCCCGGCGGGCCTGGAGGTCTACTCGGCGCAGCCGCTGGCGCTGGACTACGCGCCCGAGGTCGCCGAGTCGATGCGCCGCCGCCGGCTGGCCGACCTGGACGCGGGCCTGCGGACGGTGCTGGTGGACGACGCGGTCGAGGCGGCGGCGCTCGCCGTCCGGCGGCTGGAGCGCGCCACCGCCCACGAACTGGACGAGGCCGCCCGCAGCGCGCTGATGGAGCAACTGCTGGTCGCCTTCGTCGCCCCGGCCGGAGTGGCCGCCTCGGTACCGCCCCCGGCCGCACGGGCCGGGCGGAAGGAAGGACGACCCGCATGAGGATAGCCACCGGCGCGTACGCCGATCCCGGTCTCGACCTCGACGCCGATTTCGACGCCGCCCTCGACCGGGGCCTGATCGGCTTCGAGGAGAGCACCGGCAGCATCCCCGCGATCGCGGGGTGCGGCTGCCCGAACTGCGCGGCCCGGCCGCGCACCGCCCGCCCCGCGGCGGGGACCGGCGGCAGCCGAATACACCGCGCCGTGCGAAGTACCTGCCTGGCCACCACCGTGCTGGCGGGCGCCGGCGTGGTCGGCCTGACGGCCGGTGCCGGGTCCGCGCACGCCGCGGCCGGGAAGCAGGGCTGGGACGGGTCGAAGTACTGGTTCAAGAACGGCGCCGGCGAGTGGCGGTGGACCAGCCACTACGACGTCTACGCGGGCCGCACCGGCCAGTCCGGCGGCTCGGGCGGCTCCAGCGGTGCCAGTGGCAAGGCGGCCGCCGTGTCCAACGGTTCGGCCTCCTCCGCTTCCTCCTCCGGACTGCGCCAGGGCTGGGACGGGTCGAAGTACTGGTTCAAGAACGGCAGCGGCGAGTGGCGGTGGACCAGCCACTACGACGTCTACGCGAGCCGCACCGGCCAGTCCGGCGGCGGCGCTGATCCCGCTCCCGCCCGGCCCGCGGCCACGCCGTCGGCGGACCAGGCACCGGCCTCCGGCAGCATGGAGGCGGCCATCGACTACGCGCTCGCCCAGCTGGGCAAGCCGTACGTCTGGGGCGGCAACGGCCCGTCAGGCTACGACTGCTCGGGGCTCGTCCAGCAGGCCTACCGGCGCAGCGGGATCAGCCTGCCGCGGGTGGCCGACGACCAGTACGCGGCCACCACGCCGATCAGCGCGGGGCAGCTGCGCCGCGGCGACCTGGTGTTCTGGTCGGACAGCGGCCGGGCCTCCGGGATCCACCACGTGGGGATCTATCTGGGCGGCGGCAAGTTCGTCGAGGCGCCCCGGCCCGGCAAGACGGTCCGGGTCTCCACTCTCAACTCGGGCTACTACCCGACCCACTTCGGGCGGCCGTAGCGCCGGGGCGCACCGGGCCCCCGACAGCGGCGTGCTGTCGGGGGCCCGAAGCGCGACCGTGGCCACCTGGTCGTCCCCGCGGATGCATCGGGTGCGCAGTTCGGGCCCGATCCGTCAATGGGCCGGTGCGCCAAGCGCGTTGGCCGTCCTTTTCCGGGCCGATTCGCCGACCGCCCGGAAAGTCGCCCGGATTTCGTCGACGGTGCCGGCGCGGGCCCTCAGATCGGCGGGGCCGACGGTCATCCTGCGGGTGTTACCGCCCGGGCCCGGATTGTCTGCGGAATCGAGGGCCGGGCGCGCGTACTTCTTCCGGTCCTCGTCGTCGAAGAGCCCGTCCCGGGCGGGATTCCCGGCGATGCCGCCGCCGTGGTGGATTCGGCGTTGAAGTCCCGCTCCGCGTCAGGTCGTTCGTGGACCAAGTCCGTCACTGCGGACGGCGTTCCCAACCGGGCGGGGTTCGCCGGGAACGGGCGCAGGCTGCGAACGGGCCCGGGTGGGGGCGGGTTCGCAGCCTGCGGGTGGGGCGGGGTCAGGCGGAGGCGGCGTCGAGGAGGGCGGTCTGTTCGGGGGTGAGCCGGAGCGTGGTGGCTGCCAGCAGGGGCGGGAGCTGCTCGACGGTGCGGGCGCTGGCGATGGGGGCGGCGACCGTCGGCCGCCCGGCCAGCCAGGAGAGGGCGACCGTGGCGAGGGCGACGCCCTGCTCCCCGGCGACGGTGTCCAGGGCTGCCAGCACCTTCGGGCCGCGCGGGTCGTCCAGGTAGCGGGCGGCGCCCTCGGAGCGGGCGCTGTCGACGCCGGGGCCGCCGGGGCGGTACTTGCCGGTGAGGAACCCGGAGGCGAGCGCGTAGTACGGGACGGTGGCGAGGCCGTGCTCGGCGACCACGTCGGCCAGCGGGCCCTCGAAGGTGCCGCGCGAGACCAGGTTGTAGTGCGGCTGGACGGCGACGTACTTGGCCAGGCCCTCGCGGTCGGCGAAGGCCAGCGCCTCGGACAGCCGCTCGGCGCCGATGTTGGAGGCGCCGACCGCGGCGACCTTGCCCTCGCGGACCAGCTCGTCCAGTGCGGTGACGAACTCCTCGACCGGGGTGTCGTCGTCCCGGTGGGTGTAGTACAGGTCGATCCGCTCGACGCCCAGGCGGCGCAGCGAACCCTCGGCCGCGGCCTTGATGTTGGCCGCGCCCAGACCGCCGGCCTCGGGGTGCATGCCGACCTTGGTGGCGATCACGACGTCGTCGCGGTTGCCGCGGCTGCGCAGCCAGTTGCCGAGGACGGTCTCGGACTCGCCGCCGGTGTTGCCCGGGGCCCAGGCCGAGTAGACGTCGGCGGTGTCGACGAAGTTGCCGCCGGCCGCGGCGTAGGCGTCCAGGACGGCGAAGGACTGCTGCTCGTCGGCCGTCCAGCCGAAGACGTTGCCGCCGAGGGAGAGCGGGAAGACGGACAGGTCGGAGGCGCCGAGGCGGACCCGGCCCGGGGCGTCGCTGTGGTTTCCGGTCATGGTCGGATTCAACCGGATCGCACTGGGCGGCATTCCGCGTGTCGGGCGGACTTCACGAGGATGTCGTACCGCCGTTGCGCGACCGGGTGGTGGGGGTCGCGCAGGAGGGGTCCGGGGTGTCCGTGAGGTGGGCGGATTCGTTAGAGTCCGTGCCATGGCTGACAACGACTACGACCCCGCCGGCAGCACCCAGATGTTCCGGGCGTTCGTCGACGAGACCCCGGCGGCCCCGCAGGCGCCGGGCACCGTCTCCACCTACGGCCGCAGCAACAGCGGTGGTGGTGGCCGCACCGGCGTGATCGCGCTGGTCGCCGTCATCGTGCTGGCCGTGTTGGGCGGCGTCATCTGGCTGGCGGTCAAGTGATCCTCGCGCGGGTGACCCGGACGAGGGTCACCCGCGCGACGGAAACCGGTGCGCCGAGGACCGGTGCGCCGGTGCTCAGCAGGGCTTGCGCCAGGCGTCCAGGTCGAGCTTCTTCTGCATCGAACTGAAGCCGAGCGACTTGGCCTTGGCGCAGAACTGGTCCGTGCCGAGCTTGTACTCGACGTGGAAGACCGCCTTGCCCGCCTTGACGAACGGCGCGACCCGGTCGCACTCGTCGAACTGCGAGCACTCCTCGTTGACCGCGAAGTCGAAGTCCGGCAGCAGCGCCGGGATCTGGTCGAGGTCGTTCTTCAGACCGATGGCCAGGCCGCGTTCGTGGGCGAGCTGGGCCAGCATGCGGTTGTACTTGATCTGGTCGTCAGGAGTGAGCGGGAAACCGCTGTTCTGGTTGTAGGCCTCGATGGTGTCCGGCTCGATGGCGTCGAAGCCCTTGCTCTTGCACATGTCGAAGCGGGCCGCCATCAGCGGCTTGAGCTGGTCGAGCTTGCGGATGTCGAACCACTTCTCGCCCTTCCAGCCGGTGTCGGAGCCCTGCAAGGACTTGGCGAAGGCCGCGGAGTCGGGGCGGAAGTTCTCCCAGGAGCCGGCGTTGATGTAGCAGATCACCTTGCGGCCCTTGGCGTGCAGCGCGGCCACCACCGAGGCGTCGTTCTCGAAGCCGTCGATGTCGTAGACCGGGACGTCCACGGACTGGTCGACGGTGCCGCCGAGCTGCCACTGCCAGGCGAGGCCCGGGGTGGGCTGCCAGCGGGCGCCGGCCGGCTGCGGGGCGGTGGTGCCGCCGGGAGTTCCGCCCGGGGTCCCGGGGGTGCCCGGGGCGGTGGTGGCGCCCGGGGGCGTGGTGGCGGCGGGCGCGGTGGGCGAGCCGGGGGCGCTGGGCGTGCCGGGGGCCGGGGGTGTGGTGCCGGCGTCCGACGGGGTGCCCGGGGTTGCGCTGCCGTCCGGGGTGGTCGGGGCGGTGGCCGCGGGCGGGCTGCTCGGGGAGCCGTCGGCCGAGGAGCCGTCGTCGTCCGAGCCTGAGCTGCTGCACGAGGTCGCCAGCAGGGCGGCGGCGATGGTGATGGCGGCCGGCAGGAGCCGGGTACGGCGGTTCACGGTAGTCGAACTCCGGATCGGGTCAGGTCAGTTCAGCAGCGGTCAGGCCGTAGGGCAGGGTGCGCCAGGGGTTCTCCCCGGCGCCCGGTACGGCGCAGCCGACGCCGGCCCGGCGGGCGGCGATCAGCGCGGTGGCGTCCTCGGCGTGTTCGGCGGGGACGTCGTACACCAGGTGGCAGAAGCGGGAGGCCGCGTGGCGGCCGGTCCACAGCGGGAGCGTCATCGCGCGGTACGTGTCCCAGTCGCCCTCGAAGGTGACCAGCAGGTCGGCCAGGCCGACTTCGGCGTACCCCGGGTCGGGGTGCTCGCCGTGGCCGAAGACCACGGTGCCGCAGCCGGCCGCGCGCGCGGCCGTGGCCAGCCGCCGGTAGTGCGCGAGGGCGCCCGGGTGGGTGGCCACCTGGTCGAGGTAGACGCCGGTGATGTCGTGGCGTTGACGGTAGGTCAGGATGTCGGCGACCACCGCCGCGTGCGGTCGGCGGCCGTAGTCGGTGTCGGTGTAGCCGACCAGCGGCACTCCGGCCGCGCGGAGTCGGTCGGCGGCCTCGGCGAAGACGTTGTCCGGGTTCTCGCCCGGCCCGTCGGCGAGGTTGAGCACGACGGCGGCGATCCGGCCCGGGTCGGCGGCGGCGACCGCCTGCCAGGCCGCCGGGTCCACCGCGGGGTGGACGTACAGCGGCACCAGCAGGCGGCCGTCGGGGATGATCCCGCCGGTCATGCGACGACCGGTGGGGAGGCGGGCTCGGCGGTGCTGAGCCACAGGTCGCGCAGGGTGTCGGCGAGGTCCGTCTCCGGGTGCCAGTCGAGCTCCCGGGCGGCGGCCGACACGTCGGCCTGCTGCCAGGAGACCGCGGCCGAGCGCTCGGAGCCCGCCCCGCTCTCGTCGATCCGGCCGGTGAAGCCGGCCGCGGTGACCAGCCCGTCCGCGATCGCCCGGACCTGCCGGGCCTGCCCGGAGGCGAGGTTGAGCACCCGGGGGAGCGGACGGTCCGCGGCGGCGGCCAGGCCGACCGCGCGGGCGATGTCCCGGGCGTCGACGAAGTCGCGGTAGGCGGAGAGGTCGCCGACCGTGATCACGCCGTCGGCGCCCTCGGGCGCCACCCGGAGCAGCTCGGCGGCCAGCCGGCCGGGCAGCGAGCCCGCCGGTGCCCCCGGGCCGACCGGGTTGAACACCCGCAGGACCACGGCGTCCAGCGCCGAGCCCGCCACCGCGAGGGAGCCGGCCAGCTTGGTCGCGCCGTACACGCCGACCGGGCGGGCGTCGGAGTCCTCGGACAGCGAGCTGCCCGCCGGACAGACGCCGTACTCGCCGGCCGAACCGATGTGCACCAGCCGGGTCTTCGGGGCGCCGAGCTGCAGCGCCTCGCAGAGCACGGCCGGGCCGCGCGCGTTCACCTCGGCGAGCTTGACCGCGCTGCCGGCCACCGCGCCGGCGAAGTTGACCACCACGTCGGGTGCCAGCGCGGCGAGTTCCTCGCCGAGCGGGCCGGCCTGGGCGGTGGCCAGGTCCAGCCGGAGGTCGTGGGCGGGCCGCCGGCCCGCGGTCAGCACGGTGGCACCGGGCAGTGACCGCAGGACGGCGGTGGCGTGACGGCCGAGGAAGCCGTCGCCGCCGAGGAGCAGGATTCTCACGCGGCCCGTCCGTCACTCTGGGCGCCCGCGGTGGCGGGAGCCTCGGCCGTGTCGTCCGGGGCGGTGCGGGCGGCCGGGATCGGCAGCTCCGCCGCGCCCTGGCCGGCGCCGGCCGACTCGAAGGGCATCAGCACCGGTCGGATGGACGAGAATTCGGCGTTCGCCCGGTCGTAGTCGTCCGGGCGGCCGATGTCCAGCCAGTAGCCGCCGAAGTCGTACGCGGCGGGCGGGGTCTTGGCGGCGAGCAGGTCCAGCACCAGCTCGTCGAAGCCCAGCGGCAGGCCGGGGGTGTACTTGGCGAGTGCCGAACGGGACACGCCGTACACGCCCATCGAGACGCGGTAGTCGATGCTCGGCTTCTCCTGGAAGCCGGTGATGCTGCCGGACTCGGCGGTCAGCACACCGAAGTCGATCTTCACCTGACGGGCGTAGGTGGCGATGGTGAGCGGCGCCCCGGACGCCTCGTGGTGCTTGAGCACCCCGGCGAAGTCCAGGTCGGTGAGGATGTCGCCGTTCATCACCAGGAAGTGCTCCGGCAGGCGGTCCTGCATGGTGAGCAGCGGGCCCATGGTGCCGAGCGGGCTGTCCTCGACGGCGTAGCCGACCCGCAGCCCCCACTGGGAGCCGTTGCCGACGTACGCGCGGATGATGTGGCCGAGGTGGCCGATGGCCAGGGTGACGGTCTTGAAGCCCGCGGCGGCGAGCTGGCGCATCACGATCTCCAGGATCGCGTGCTGGTCGCCGATCGGGACGAGCGGCTTGGGAAGCGCGGTGGTGTACGGGCGGAGGCGGACGCCCTTACCGCCGGCCAGGATCACTGCATGCATGGTGTTTCCCCCACGGAAAGGATGTGCAGGACACGAACCTTGGTTACCAGGACGGGCATTGATCGCTACGGCGGTCAGACGTTGTAGATGTCGGTCTTGTAGCGGGCCAGGTTGGCCGGGTCGCGGAAGAACTCGATGGTCTGCTCCAGGCCCTGCTCCAGGGTGAACTGGGGGGCCCAGCCGGTGGCCTCGCGCAGCCGGGTGGCGTCCGCGACCAGGCGCATGACCTCGGAGTTGGCCGGGCGGATGCGCTGCTCGTCCTCCTTCACCAGGAGGTCGACGCCCATCAGCTTGCCGACCAGGGAGACCAGGTCGCCGACCGAGATCTCGCCGCCGGTGCCGGCGTTGAAGGTCCTGCCGACCACGGTCTCGGCGGGAGCGGTGCCGACCGTGCGGAACGCGTGCGCGGTGTCCTTGACGAACATGAAGTCGCGGGTCGGGCGCAGGTCGCCGAGGGTGATCTCGGTCTCGCCGGCGGCGACCTGGGCGATCACGGTCGGGATGACGGCGCGCATCGACTGACGCGGGCCGAAGGTGTTGAACGGGCGCAGGGTGACGACCGGGGTCTCGAAGCTGGCGTGGTAGCTGTCGGCCAGCCGGTCCCCGCCGGCCTTGGAGGCGGCGTACGGGGACTGGGTGTTGATCGGGTGGTCCTCGGTGATCGGCACGGTCTGCGCGGTGCCGTACGTCTCGCTGGTGGAGGTGTGCACCAGGCGCGGGATCTCCTGGTGGCGCACCGCCTCCAGCACGTTCAGGGTGCCGGTGACGTTGGTGTCGACGTACGAGTGCGGGGCCCGGTAGGAGTACGGGATCGCTATCAGGGCGGCCAGGTGGTAGACCGCCTCGGTGCCCTTGACCAGGCCGTTGACCGAGCCCGGGTCCCGGACGTCGCCGAGGACGATCTCGACCGAGTCCAGCACCTCCTTGGGCAGGGTCTCCAGCCAGCCGAAGGACGAGAAGGAGTTGTACTGGACCATGGCCCGGACCTGGTGCCCGTCGGCAACCAGGGACTCGACGAGGTGGGAGCCGATGAAGCCCTCGGCTCCGGTGACCGCGACGCTGCTCATGCGTGATTCGCTCTCTCGATTTTGGGAACGGCCGGACTCCCGGTGGCGACCGGCCGGTGGTGGTTCAGCTGTGCCGTGAAGCGTGTTCGGGTGAAGCGTGTTGCGGTGAAGCGCGTTGTGGAGCGTGTTCAGGTGGAGCGGGTCCAGCGGTGCACGCGAATTGGGCGTGCGTGATTTCGGTGTTCAGCGGTGCTGGGTGGTGCGGCCGAGCGCAGGCCCGGCGATGGCGGTGAGGAGCAAGGCGGCCGCCCCGCAGCCGATCAGCTGCAGGACGATCGGATCCGCACCGGTCAGCAGCCCGGCGCTCTCGGCACCCGCGGCGGCCAGACAGATGAGGGCGGTGCTCCAGCTGAACCCGAAGGCGTTCAGCAGCAGCGCCAGCCAGAGCGAGCCGCCGAGGAGCAGCATCGCGCCGAGCTGCGGCACGCCGAGCGCGGGGGCGCCGGGCCACAGCACGGTCGTGGCGGCGTCCAGCGCGGCCACGGTGGTGAGGTAGATGAACAGGCAGCCGAGCAGGATCCCGCCGGTGCGGCGGGTGAACTGCCCGCTGGTGTGACTGGTGCGCAGCGCGGCCACGGCCATCGCCCGGTAGCGGAAGAGCAGCCACTCGGCGAGGCCGAGACTGAGCGTCAGCGCGATCATGGCCGGTCCGGTCGGGGTGGCCTTCGCGCCGTGCGCGGCGCCGGTCTGCACGGCCTGGTGGATGGTCTCGCCGAGGCCGGCGATCAGCGTGAGGGTGCCGCAGGCCAGGCCGAACAGCAGGTGCGGGACCTCCTGGCGGATCGGCAGCTTCAGCTCGACGGACTCCTTCTCGCCGCCGCGGATGCAGAACAGCAGCTCCCGGGCGGCCAGGCCGACCGCCAGCACCAGCGAGACGAGCAGCACGACCGTCCGCACGACCTGCGGGACGTCCGCGGCCAGCACCACGCCCGCGCCCACCGAGGCCGGAACCAGGGCCAGCAGCAGGAACTTCTCCCGCCCCAGCACCAGCAGGACGGTGGCCGCGCCCAGGTACAGCGACTGCCCGGCGGCGAAGAAGAGCGCGCCCAGCGGCCCGCCGACCACGTACGCCGCGGCGGACGCGACCAGTGCGCCCAGCGGCGCCCCGAGGGCCAGGCAGATCGCGGCCTCGCGACGCCGCAGCCGGCCGAGCCAGCGGTACGAGCGGTGTGCCAGCGCCTGGTTGAAGCCCCAGCTGACCAGCGTCGCGACGGACAGCGCGAGCATGCCGGAGGGCAGGCCGAACCGCATCCGGGTGGCCGCGAACAGGTTGGCGCCGAGCAGGTAGCCGAGCCCGGGCAGGGCGAACACCAGGCCGCGCACGACGCAGCGCCAGGGGTCGGCCCGCCACGGGTTGGCGAACTCGGAGCTCGGGCCGGGATATCGGCGCTCGACCTTCTCGAACAGCTCCTCGGCGAGGGTGAACGAGTCTGGGCGGCCGTACAGCAGGGCAGCCTGCTCGTCGGAAAGGCCGTCGGACTCCAGGAACGCGGCGATCTCGTACGGGTGGACGGCATCGGCGCAGATGTCGTGCAGCCGCTCGGCGAGCTCGTCCAGCGGATCCGCGGAGAGGTCGAGCTGCTCCTCGGGCTCGGGCTGGGCCGGCAGGGCGGGGCGGCGGCGCTTGAGCGGCAGGGTGCGCAGCTGCATCGTCCGCTCGGAGCCGCCCTCGTCCTCCACGAGCCGCAGGGGCCCACTCATGCTGCCACCTCGCTGCGCTCGGCGGCCGCTTCGCGGTACACGCACCTGTCGATGGTTCTCTCGCTCCGCTCGTTCACGCGCCCCCCGCTGCGCTCGGCGGCCGCTTCGCGGTACACGCACCTCTCGATGGTTCTCTCGCTCCGCTCGTTCACGCGCCCCCCGCTGCGCTCGGCGGCCGCTTCGCGGTACACGCACCTGTCGATGGTTCTCTCGCTCCGCTCGTTCACGCGCCCACCTCGCTGTGCTGGGGCTGGGCGGCGGCGAGCTGCTGGTCCCAGTCGGTGGTGGGGGGCTGGTCGGTGACGGCCACCACGCCGTCCGGCATCCAGCGGGCGGTGCCGAGGAGTTCGGTGTAGATGCCCCGGAAGCCGTCGATGTTCTGGCGGAGCGTGAACTGTTCGATGACCCGCAGCCGGGCCTGTTCGCCCAGGCGGGCGCGCCGTTCGGCGTCGCGCAGCAGCTCGATCGCGGCGGCCGCCATCGGTTCGGGTTCGCGGGGAGGGACGACGAGTCCGGTGTCGCCGACGGCTTCGCGGACGCCGCCGACGTCGGTCGAGACGGTCGCGCGGCCGCAGGACATCGCCTCGATCAGGGTGAACGGGAAGCCCTCGCTGATGCTGGAGAGCATGACCACGTTGCCCGCCGCGTACGCGTCGGTGATGTCGGCGACGCGGCCCTCGAAGGCCACCGAGTCGGCGATGCCGAGTTCGGCGGCCAGGGCTATGCAGCCGTCCCGGTAGGCCTCGCCGCCCTTGGGGGTTCCGCCGAAGAGCCGCAGCCGCGCCTCGGGGATCTCACGGTGGACGATGGCGAAGGCCCGGATCAGCGTCTCCAGGTCCTTGATCGGGTCGACCCGGCCGGCCCAGCTGAGGGTCGGCGTCTCGGGTTCGGGCCCGGCGGGCGGGAAGGCCGCCGGGTCCACGCCGTTGTAGACGGTGCGGATGTGGGCGGACGGCGTGCCGCCGCGCTCCTCCCAGCGCCGGTTGTACCGGTTGCCGGGGGTGACCAGCGCGGCCTGCCGGTAGCTCTCCTCGGCCAGCATCCGGTAGAAGCCGAGCAGCAGCGCCTTGACCGGCCAGCGGTACGGGCCGGTGCGGTAGCCGAGGTAGCGCTCGCGCAGGTAGATGCCGTGCTCGGTGAGCAGAAACGGTACGCCGTACTGCTGGGCGGCGATCAGCCCCGGCAGGGTGGCCAGCCCGCCGCTGGCGGCGTGCGCGACGCCGCCGGTGGGCGGTTCGACCGAGAGCGGCCGCAGGGCGTGCTCCAGCAGGTCGGTGGCGTTCAGGGCGTCGTGCATGGTGGGCCGGGAGACGGCGGTGGGCAGGTAGTCCCGGGTCCAGACGTGCTGGAGGGTGCGCAGGGCGCGCTCGCTGCGCAGCGCCGGGCTGAGCAGCCCGCGCCGGGCGAGGTCGGCGAAGCCGTACAGCTCGGTGCCGAAGTGGGTGGTGTAGACCGGATCGAGGATGGAGTGGAGGAAGCGCTCGTACGCGTTGAGGAAGCGCCGCATCTCCTTGCCGCGGGGCGGTCCGGCCTCGGAGGCCGGGCCCCACAGCGGTGCGGTCGTGACCGACCGCACGTTGGCGGGCAGTTCCCAGGCCAGCGGTTCCTGGCCGGTACCAGTGACGGCGATGACGTCGAAGTCGACGTCCGGCATGCCTTGAACGAGCTGGTCGCACCAGACACTCACACCGCCGTGCTGGTGCGGATACGTCCCCTCGGTGAGCAGGGTGACGCGCATCTCCTGTCCCCCCTCCTGTTCCTTGCTTCGGTGTCCGGTCTGGGTGGCCGGAACGGGACCCGAGGCAGGGCCGGACCGGGCGACCGGCCCGGCCCCGCCATCGGGTGCTGCGGGCTACCGGTTGCCGGAGCGTCCGGTGGTACTGGTGCCGAGCGAGGCCGCCCCCCCGGTGGCCTTACCGCTCTTGGCGGCAGCGGCGGTGCCGCCGTTGCCGTCGGTGGCGACGCCCTTGCCGGGCACCGGGGTTCCGCTACCGGGGACCAGGGTCGGGGCGCTGGTACGACCGGTGTCGCTCGGGCCCACCGGGACGGGAGTGGCGACGCCCTGCGGGACGACCTTCTTGTCCGCCGGGGCCGGGGCCGGGACGGACTTGGCCGCGACGCCGGGGGCGACGGCGGCCGGGGCGGCCGGGGTGCCGGCCGAGGGGAGCTGCAGGGAGACGCTGCTCTGCAGGGTGCCCGGGGACACCCAACCGGAGAGCGTACCGGCGTAGGACGAACCGAAGGCGGTCGATCCGATGACCAGCTTCTGAGAAGTTCCGGTCGGCATGGTGGCCTGGACCTGAACACCGGCCGGAGCGTTGACCGTGATGGTGTTGCCGACCCGGTAGCCGGTGACCTGGCCGGCCGAGACGGCCGAGTTCCAGGCGGCGCGGCGCTGGAACTCCAGGCCGATCTCGCGCTCGCCGAGGTTCACGATCGGGGTGTTGTCGGCGTGCAGCGACCGGTAGGTGCCGAGGATCTTCTCCAGCACCGGGTAGAGGATCCGGTCCTCGGACAGGTTCGACTGGTGGATGAAGTGCGGCCGCGGGTCGTTGCTCAGCACGTGCCCGAGGTCGATCCGGGCCTCCAGCGGCACGATGTACGACTGGAATCCGGTGTTGACGTCCAGCGGCTGCGTCAGGCAGGTGGAGTTGGCGTTGTTCTCACAGACGCCGCTGCCGCCGTTGGCCTTGCTGGTGTAGATCCAGTTGTACTCGTCGGCCTCCTCCTTCGCCGTGCCGGCGTTGTAGAAGACGTTCATCGGGTAGCGCGGCACGGTCAGCGTGGACGAGCCGACGGTCCGCTGGGCGGGCTCGCGGGAGGCGTCGCTGCCGGTGAACTTGATGCCGTTGGCGGCCAGCGCCGGCGCCAGGTTCGGGTTGTCGCTGGTCTCCTGCGGGGCGGTCAGCAGACCGGAGTGCTCGCCGGTGACCAGGGCCTGCGGGTCGACCTTCAGGCCGTTCTTGGCGGCCCAGTCGAAGTTGTCCTTGATCTGGCCCGAGATGGTGTTCTGGTCGGTCCAGACGGTCTTGCCCGAGGAGTCCTTGGTGCAGCGCCACGGCACCACGGTGACGTCCTGGACGCAGCCCAGGTACGGGTGGGTGTAGGTGTGGTTGACCCAGCGGTAGCTGTTCTGGTCGGCGATCATCTGGTTGGCCGTGGGGTCCACCGTGGTCTGGTGGTCGGCCTTCCAGTCCTCGCTGCCGCCACCGTTGAACACCATGTCCAGGGTGAAGTTGTTGGCGGTCTGCCACTGCTTGAGGTGCTGGGCGTCGTCCGGCGTCATCCGGATCGGGTTGGCCGTGTCCGGGGTGCCGGGCGGGCAGGTGACGTCGCCGGGGGTGCACTTGAGCACGGTGTCCCAGCGGTCGTCGGCCAGGAAGACGTCGTCCACGTGGGCCGCGAAGTAGTTGCGGTCGTAGCCGAGGTGGACGCCCTGGGTGATCCAGTCGACCATGCCGCGGGCCAGCAGGCGGTACTGCTGCTGGTACTGGTTGTAGACGAACGTGACGACCAGTTCCTTGCGGCCGTCGTGGGTGTACTCGCCGACCAGCGAACCGCGCGAGGTGGTGCTCGGGATCGCGGCGTCGACCAGCGGGACGAACGAGGCGCCGGCCGGCAGGGTGGCCAGTGGCGTGGCCAGGTAACCGTAACTCTCGCTGACGGTCGGGTCGTTGTCCTCGAACGGCACGCTGCCCTTCAGGTACCCGAACGGGCCCGAAGTGCCGGCCGTGGTGGTGGCTCCCTGGAATCCGTCCAGCGTGCCGTAGTAACCGGGATTCACCGCGTAGTTCAGCCCCACCGCAGGACTGGCGAACGTGTACGCGTCGATCTGCCGGATTCCGAATGCGGCTTCGTAGCCCGCGATGGCCGTCATCTCGGCCGCACTGTTGGGGAAGGGGTTTTCGTTGGGAAGGACGATGCCCTGGTACTTCCCGCGGGGCTGGCCGTTCACCGTGTCGCTGAGGAAAGCGGAGTTGATGATGGGACGGTTGGTGTCGTTGAGGTTGACGACCTTGTACGGGGTGCCCTGGTTCTTGAGTTCGGCGGTGATCGCCGCGACCGACGGGCCTCCGTCGTCGATGACCAGGATGGTGAGGTCGATCCTGGGCGGCGTGTCGCCGTGGGCCAGGGTGGTCTGCAGGCCGCTGGCCAGCAGAACTGCCGCCGCGCACGCGGCAACTCTTCGGGTCGCTCGACCCATGGTGATCCTCCCCTTGGGTAGGCGCCTCGCTGCTCAGCGCTCGCCTGCCCTGTAGCTGTTCGCGGGCAGCAGGCTGCCCGGCGCCCATCCTGGTCGAGGGGGGCCTCTGCGAGGGACCAATTGGGCGAGAGTGCAGCGAACCTGTTACCAACGTTCATGGCGAAGCCATGAAGGCGCCGATTGTGACCGGAACCGGACCGGCCATGCAAATAATGAATTGAGAATGAAAAAGCGGAAGCTGAGAGCTACACCTGGTTACCACCCGTGCGGCTTGGGCGGACCACCGGACACCTACACTGTCGTCGTCGCGCATGACACTCTTGCACATCTTGCCGACGCCTTGGGCAGGTTCATGCAATATCGGGCACCGCTGTGCCATGTGACAGTCCGAATATGCAATGGAGGTGCTCGTGCGGCCGATCGGCGGACCGAGTCCGGTGCAATCGGGGCCGGGCGGAAAGCGGCGCCGGAGCCGGTCGAACGGCGCTGGTCGGGCGCAGTCCCGGACTGCGCGGTGCGCTCGACGACCGTGATCCCGGCGGCTATTGGACGGTCGACGGGCGGGCGCCGCGGCCCTGTGCAGTGATGGCCTGAACCATGTCATTACCGACGAGTTCGGCCCGCTGCGCGCACGCCGCCGGCGCCGACCGCGGAACCGTCCTCGCCGACTACCTGCGCACCGTCGAGCACCGTCGAGCGCGCCGCCGCAGTGGCCGGCCCGGGTGATGGACGACGCCGTCCTGGCAGGCTGCGCATCAGCCTGCCAGGACGGCGACGGAGGGCTTCCCTGGGCCTGTCAGCCCTCGCTGATCAGGCCCTCGCGGAGCTGGGTCAGCGTCCTGGTGAGCAGCCGGGAGACGTGCATCTGGGAGATGCCGATCTCCTCGCCGATCTGCGACTGGGTGAGGTTGCCGAAGAACCGCAGCATGATGATCCGGCGCTCGCGCGGCGGCAGCTTGGCCAGCAGCGGCTTCAGCGACTCCCGGTACTCGACGCCTTCCAGCGCGAGGTCCTCGTAGCCGAGCCGCTCGGCCAGCGGTCCGTCGCCGTCCTCCTCGCTGGGGCTGGAGTCGAGCGAGCTGGCGGTGTACGCGTTGCCCACTGCGAGGCCCTCGACCACGTCCTCCTCGCTGACCCCCAGGCAGGTGGCCAGCTCGGCGACGGTGGGGGAGCGGTCGAGCCGCTGGGACAGGTCGTCACCGGCCTTGGTGAGCGCCAGCCGCAGCTCCTGGAGCCGCCGGGGCACCCGGACCGACCAGCTGGTGTCCCGGAAGAAGCGCTTGATCTCGCCCACCACGGTGGGCATCGCGAAGGTGGGGAACTCCACCCCGCGCTCGGGGTCGAACCGGTCGATCGCCTTGATCAGGCCGATGGTGCCGACCTGGACGATGTCCTCCATCGGCTCGTTGCGGCTGCGGAAGCGCGCCGAGGCGTACCGGACCAGCGGCAGGTTGAGCTCGATCAGGGTGTCGCGGACGTACGTGTGCTCCGCGCTGCCCGGTTCCAGGGCGGCCAGCCGCAGGAACAGCGAGCGCGACAGCGTCCGGGTGTCCAGCCCGGAGCCGGGCGGCGTCTCGGGCCCGGGCGGCGCGGCGGCCGGGACCCGCTGGAGCGGGATCCGGTCCTCGGCGACAGCCGTACCGTTGGCCTGACCAGCGTGGATCTCCGCAGTGCCCAGCTCTCCGGACATGCGCCCACCCCCTTGTGACTGACAGTTGAACGGGGGCCGTCGCACGGAGGTTCCCGGCGGGGGCCCTCCCCCTCCATACCGGAACACGGTCCACGGCAAACCCGAACGTCGCAAGATGTCACGCGAGGGTAACGCGCTGCAATCTCAGTCTTCCCAGGAGTTGCCGGTCCGAAGCCTCGTCAGGATGCGGGAGAGCAGCCGCGAGACGTGCATCTGGGACATCCCCAGCTCGGTGCTGATCTGCGACTGGGTCAGGTTGGCGAAGAACCGCAGCATCACGATCCGCCGCTCCCGCTCGGGCAGCTGGACCAGCAGGTGGCGGACCATGTCCCGGTGCTCGACCTCGGCCAGCGCGGAGTCCTCGTAGCCGAGCCGGTCCAGCAGGGCGAGCCCGCCCTCGTGCTCCTGCGCCGCTTCCAGCGAGGCCGCGTTGTAGGCCCGCCCGGCGTCCAGGCAGGCCCGGACGTCCTCCTCGGGGATCCGCAGGCTGGCGGCGATCTCCGGCACCTTGGGGGCCCGGCCGTGCAGCACCGTCAGCTCCTCCATCGCGCCGCTGACCTGGACCCACAGTTCCTGGAGCCGGCGCGGGACGTGCATGGTGCGGACGTTGTCCCGGAAGTAGCGCTTGATCTCGCCGAGGATGGTCGGCAGTGCGTAGGTGGGGAACTGGACGCCTCGGGTGGGGTCGAAGCGGTCGATCGCGTTGATCAGGCCGATGGTGCCGACCTGGACGACGTCCTCCATCGGCTCGCTGCGGCTGCGGAAGCGGGTGGCCGCGTAGCGGACCAGGGGGATGTTCACCTCGATCAGGGCGGCCCGGACCCGCTCCCGCTCGGGGGTGCCCGGGGGCAGCTCCGCGAGCCGTTCGAACAGCACCCGGGTCAGCGTCCGGACGTCCACCGCGGGGCGGCCGCCGGGGCCGCGCAGACCGTCCGGGCGGAGCTCGCCGGCCGGGCTGATGATCGACGCCAGTACCTCGTCGGACACGTCACCCCTCCCTCAGTCGATAACGAAGGGCCCTGCGGATCGGGTGTCGCGGCTGCTTCACCACCTCGCCATGTCCGGCAAAACCGGTCATAGCATCACAAGGCGGGCGCAGGTCGGGCAAGCACCCGGCGGAGGTGTGTTGGTGCGGGGTCAGGGCTTCACCGGGCTTCCCGCCCAGGCGCCGCACGGATCGTTCCGGGGCGGAGCAAGGCGCCCCGTCCGGTGGCCGGACGGGGCGCGGCGGGCCGTCCGAGGGACGGACCCGGGTGCCTCGGGTGTCAGACCTCGATGTCGGCGATCACCCAGGTGGCGAATTCGCGCCACTGGCCGGCCGCGGCCTGATGGGCCGGGTGGGTCAGGTACGCGTGCAGGGCGTCGCGGTCCTCGACCAGGCTGTTGATCGCGTAGTCGTGGGCGATGTCCCGCTCGGTGGTGTTCCAGCCGCACTCCCACTCGCGCAGCTCGGGGATCAGCGAACCCAGCTCGGCGAACGCCTTGGCGCCGGCGAGCGCGCGCTCGTCGTCCTTGCGGACGCCTTCGTTGAGCTTGAACAGGACCAGATGCCGGATCACGATTGCCGCTCCTCGCGGACGGGGACAGAGGGTCCCGCACACCGTAGCCGGTGCGCCGGGGCGGGACGACGGGCCCTACGCGACCGGACGGCTCACTTGATCAGCCCGGTCATGAAGGTGCCGACCGCCTTGGCCGCGTTCGAGATGCCCTCGAAGCCCAGTTGGACGAGCTGGGCGGAGCGGGCCGGCGAGCTGATGATCGAGTAGAGGACGAAGATGAGCAGGAGGGCCATGCCGATCTTCTTCGCCTGCGCCATCGGGTGTCGTCCTCTCCTGCTGTGGGCCGCCGCCATCCGGGTCCCCGAGCGGCCCTGCGGAAGCAGCTTATCCATCGGACGGGCTATCAAGTGTGCGACGCGTTCGCCCGGCGGGACGAAGGTCCCCGTGAGTGGGGCCTTTCTCCGGATGCCCGGAAACGTCCCGGGCGGCAGGATGGGAGACGTGCCGAGGATCTGGCAGGAATCCCCGGTGCGTGGATCCGGAGCTCCCCGCTGTGGGACCGGGCGCCGCGGCTTCCCCCCGACGCGGCGCCGGTTGTGGGACTCCGCCGGGGGAGCGGTCGTCCCCCCGAGCCGCTCCCCCTTTCCAGGCTCCGTACTCTCCGGGCGTTGGTGGTCATCAGCCCGGAGTACGGAGCCCTTTTCGCGTTCGGGGGTGCGCGGAAACGCCGAGGGCCCGTCCGGATCGGACGGGCCCTCGGGCTCTACAGCGGTAGCGGTGGGATTCGAACCCACGGTGGAGTTGCCCCCACACACGCTTTCGAGGCGTGCTCCTTTGGCCGCTCGGACACGCTACCGAGGGGAACTCTACCGGACGGGTGGCGCGGTCACGAAATCCGTATGGCCGGGCGGCCGACGGGGGAGCCGGCGGCGGAAGTCGGCGCCGGACGTCAGCGGTGGGACTCGAAGAACTCGCGCAGCTGCTCGCCGCACTCGTCGGCGAGGACGCCCCAGACCACCTCGGGGCGGTGGTTGAGCCGGCGGTCGCGCATCACGTCGAAGAGCGAGCCGGCCGCGCCGGCCTTCTCGTCGAGGGCGCCGTAGGCCACCCGGTCGATCCGGGACAGCACGATGGCGCCGGCGCACATCGTGCAGGGCTCCAGGGTGACGACCAGGGTGCAGCCGCTGAGCCGCCACTCCCCGATCCGTTCGGCCGCCTGCCGGATCGCGACCACCTCGGCGTGCGCGGTCGGGTCGCCGACCGCCTCGCGCTCGTTGTGGCCGCGCCCGATCACCTCGCCGTCCGGGCCCAGGACGAGCGCCCCGACCGGGACGTCGCCGGTGGCCGGCGCCAGGGCGGCCTCGGCGATGGCGAGGCGCATCGGCGCCGCCCAGCGGTCACGGACCGGGTCGGGGCGGACGGGGGCGGGCAGAGGGGCGATGCGGGGGACGGCCTGCGGGGTGGATGCGGACTGCATGGCATCCAGTGTCGGGTATCCGGCGGTGGGCACCGGCCTGGTCACCGCCCGCTACCGGACCGCCTCCAGGACCTCGCCGCAGCCGAGGGCCTCGGCGATCTCCTCCAGGGCGTCGCCCGGGACGGCGCCCTCGCCGCTGAGGGCGAGCAGCTCCTCGGCGGCCAGGCCGAACTCGGTGAGCAGGTGGGCGTCGCCGAGCGGGCCGACCGGGACGCCGCTGCGGGCGTCCTCGTCCTGCTCCTGCGTCTCCTCGTCCTCCTCCAGCTCGACGACCAGGTGGTCCAGGTCGCCGAACTCGCTCTCACCGGCCTGGTCGACCAGCTCGTCGGTGAGGACGGAGCCGTAGGAGCTGCGGGCGGCGGCGGCGCCGTCGGACACGAAGATCCGTGGGTCCTCCTCGCCGTCCACCCGGACGATGGCGAACCAGGCGTCCTCCTGTTCGATGAAGATCAGGACGCTGTCGTCGTCCTGCGTGGAGTCGCGGGCCAGTTCGGTCAGGTCGGCGAGGGTTTCGACGTCGTCGAGCTCCGTCTCGCTCACATCCCACCCGTCCTCGGTGCGAGCAAGCACTGCAGCGAAGTACGCCACCAGGGACACTCCCAAGATCTCGGTCTCGGCTGTCGGCGCGCTCGGGCAACGCGAAAATCTGGCCGCCCCCGCGCCAGAGGCGGTCCGCTCGTTCGGACCGTCCCATCGGAATCGTGACAGAAAGCCCGCCCTTGCGGGGGGTGTTCGGCAGCGCGTCTTTGCAGGTCGTGTCGGAAGGTCCGGCCGGCGGCCGGTGTGGCGCCGGCGCCACCGCCCGGGGCCCGTCGGATCCGGACCAGCCGGTCGGCGGAGCCGCGGGGGGAGCTGCGGAGGGAGCCGCGCCGGAACCGCTTCGGATCCTCGTCAGATCCGGAAGGTTCGCATCCGCATGGCTTCGCGCATCCGCCGTTCCTTGGTCCGCCGGGGCTGGACCCGCTCCCGGAGCTCGCGGGCCTCGGTGAGCTCGCGCAGGAAGACGGCCCGCCGCCTGCGGCGGTCCGCCTCGGTCTCCGGGGGGTCCTGTGGCGGGCCGGGGCGATTGCCCGACCGGCCTGCGGGCTCGTCCGCCGAGCCGTCCCCGGCGTTCGGGTTGCTCGTCATAAGACGTGACATTCCCAGATCAGCCCGGTTGATACCACAGGAGGCGCTTCCGTCCGGACATTCGCGGGGCGCCACGGCGCGGCACGGCCGGGTGCACCCCGGCGACGGGGGCGGTCGGCACGCGGCGAGTCGTACAGGCGTCCAGACCCGGGCTAACCTCGATACATGCGTCTCCACGTCGTCGACCACCCCCTGGTGGCCCACAAGCTCTCCACCCTGCGCGACGAGCGCACCGACTCGCCGACCTTCCGTCGCCTGACCGACGAGCTGGTGACCCTCCTCGCCTACGAGGCCACCCGGGACGTCCGCACCGACGAGGTGGAGATCACCACCCCCGTGGCGGTCACGCTCGGCACCCGCCTCAGCTACCCCCGCCCCCTGGTCGTGCCGATCCTGCGCGCCGGTCTCGGCATGCTGGACGGGATGACCCGACTGCTGCCGACCGCCGAGGTCGGCTTCCTCGGCATGGTGCGCAACGAGGAGACCCTGGAGGCCTCCACCTACGCCACCCGGATGCCGGACGACCTCTCCGGCCGCCAGGTCTACGTACTCGACCCGATGCTGGCCACCGGCGGCACCCTCGTCGCGGCGATCAAGATGCTGATCGAGCGCGGCGCCACCGACGTCACCGCCGTGGTGCTGCTGGCCGCCCCCGAGGGCGTCGAGGTGATGAAGCGCGAGCTGGCCGGCCTGCCGGTCACCGTCGTCACCGCCGCCCTGGACGAGCGGCTCAACGAGAACGGCTACATCGTGCCCGGCCTCGGCGACGCGGGCGACCGCCTGTACGGCACCGCCGGCTGAGCGAATCCCCCGAACGGACGAGAGCCCCCCGGCGCGGTGCCGGGGGGCTCTCCTGTCGCGCGGGACGACCGGCCTCAGCAGCTGCCGGTGGCGGTCGGGGTGGGGGACGGCTTGGTCGCGAGGGCGAGGGCGGCGGCCGCCTGGGTCTCGTCCAGCAGGGCGTTGTAGCTGTCGCCGACCACGAAGTCCACGGTGCCGTCGGTGCGGGCGTCGGCGGTGGTGGTGGCGCCGGCGATCTGCGAGCCGAGCAGGGTGGCGGCGCCGGCGCCGGCCGGGCCGGCGATCACCTGGGCGGTGCCGGGCACCTTCTTGTCCAGTTCGGCCGGGGCGTTGCCGACCTTGCCGATGGTGAAGCCGCGCTTCTTGAGCTCCTCGGCGGTCCGGCCGGCCAGGCCGCCCTTGGTGGTGGCGTTGTAGACGTTCACCGTGACGCCGGCCGGCTGCGGGATCGCGTGCGGGTCGCCCGGGGCGGCGGGGGCGCCGGAGTCGGTGGGCGCACCGGGCGTGGCGCCCGGGGAGGGGGCGGCCAGCGGCTTGCCCGACGGGGTCACGCAGGCCTGGGCGGAGGAGTTCTTGTTCTTCCCGCTGAAGATGTCGTAGAGCTGGACGCCGCCGAGGCCGATCAGGGCCAGGGCGAGCAGGCTCGCGAGCCCGGAGATCACCTTGCGGCTCTTCCTCGGGGGCCGGCCGAGTCGTGGATAGGCGTTGCCGGTGACGCGGTACTGCTTCCCCTTGAGGCCTTGGGGAGTCAACATGCTCACGGTTTGTCTCCCCCTCGTGCCAGGGCGGGGTCGGGATGACGGATCGGCTGGTGCGGGTGGATCCCGTGGTGCGGGCGGATCCCCTGGTCGCGGCCGTAGTCAGCAGCGTAGTGCCGTCAGGCTGCGAAGGTACTAAATGATCATCATCTGGAGTACGCCGGTACCCGAAAGGAGGTACCCGGGTACGCGCGGACCGCCCTCCGCCGGATGGCGAGGGGGCGGTCCGGGAGCCCGTGCAGAGGGTCCGTCATTCCATTTCGAGGACCCGGGCGTGCAGCACCTGGCGCTGCTGCAGCGCGGCCCGCACCGCCCGGTGCAGTCCGTCCTCCAGGTACAGGTCGCCGCGCCACTTCACCACGTGCGCGAAGAGGTCCCCGTAGAAGGTCGAGTCCTCGGCGAGCAGGGTTTCGAGGTCGAGTTGCCCCTTGGTGGTCACCAGCTGGTCGAGCCGCACCGGGCGTGGGGCGACGTCAGCCCACTGGCGGGTGCTCGTCCGGCCGTGATCCGGGTACGGCCGCCCATTGCCGATGCGCTTGAAGATCACACGGAAAGCCTACCGTTTGGGCGGCGGATGGCGCAGCCGCCGCGACGCCGCCACGCGCTCGGGTGTGAGCTGCGGGAGGGCGATTGCGGCTGTTTGATGGGAAATGTCGCGAACATCGCCCGGTTCCGATCGGGACACGGCCCGCCCGGGACCGGGTTCCGGGCCCGCCCCGCCTCCCCGCACCGCCCAGGAGAGTGCCCCGATGTCCTCCGCCCCCACCCCGCCGGCCGTCCGGGAGATCGCCGACGGGTACGCCTTCACCGGGCCCGCCCTCGACCTCGGCGCGGTGCTGCTGGACGGCACCGCCTACCCGGACGCCCAGGTGCGCATCCCGCTCGGGGTGCTCAACCGGCACGGGCTGGTCGCCGGCGCCACCGGCACCGGCAAGACCAAGACCCTCCAGCTGATCGCCGAACAGCTCTCCGCCCAGGGCGTGCCGGTGTTCCTCGCCGACGTCAAGGGGGACGTCTCCGGCGTCGCCGCGCCCGGCGCGCCGAGCGAGCGCACCGCCGCCCGCGCGGCCGAGGTCGGGCAGCAGTGGACCCCGCAGGGCTGCCCGGTCGAGTTCTACTCGCTCGGCGGCCAGGGCGCCGGGATCCCGATCCGCGCCACCGTCACCAGCTTCGGGCCGCTGCTGCTCGCCAAGGTGCTCGACCTGAACGAGACCCAGGAGTCCTCGCTCAGCCTGGTGTTCCACTACGCCGACACCAAGGGCCTGGAGCTGTACGACCTCAAGGACCTCACCGCCGTCATCGCCTTCCTCGCCTCGCCCGAGGGCAAGGAGGAGCTGAGGACCATCGGCGGCCTCTCGTCGGCCACCGCCGGGGTGATCCTGCGCGCGCTCACCGTGCTGGAGAACGAGGGCGCCGGGGCGTTCTTCGGCGAGCCCGAGTTCGACACCGCCGAACTGCTGCGGACCGCCCCGGACGGCCGGGGCGTCGTCTCGGTGCTGGAACTGCCCGCCGTCCAGGACCGGCCGCGGCTGTTCTCCACCTTCCTGATGTGGCTGCTCGCCGACCTCTACCAGGAACTGCCCGAGATCGGCGACCTGGACAAGCCCAAGCTGGTGTTCTTCTTCGACGAGGCGCACCTGCTGTTCAAGGGCGCCTCCAAGGCCTTCCTGGAGGCCATCACCCAGACCGTCCGGCTGATCCGCTCGAAGGCCGTGGGCATCTTCTTCGTCACCCAATCCCCGCGCGACGTCCCCTCCGACGTGCTCGCGCAGCTGGGCAACCGGGTGCAGCACGCGCTGCGCGCCTTCACCCCGGACGACGCCAAGGCGCTCAAGGCCACCGTCTCGACCTTCCCGCGCTCCTCCTACGACCTCGGCGCGGTGCTCACCTCGCTCGGCACCGGCGAGGCCGTGGTGACCGTGCTCTCCGAGAAGGGCGCGCCGACGCCGGTCGCGGCCACCCGGCTGCGGGCGCCGCAGTCCCTGATGGGGCCGATCGAGGCGGGCGCGCTGCGGGCCGTCGTCGACGCCTCGCCGCTGACGGCGCGCTACCGGGACGCGATCGACCGGGAGTCGGCGTACGAGAAGCTGGCGGCGCGGGCGGCGCGGGCGCCCAGGCCGGAGGCCGCCGCACCGGCCAGGGCGCCGAAGGAGCGGGAGCCCGCCCCGCGGCGGGAGGAGCCGAAGGGGGCGGGCGGGCTGCTCGATTCGCTGCTCAGCAACCCGACGGTGAAGTCCCTGGCGCGTTCGGCCGGGAAGCAGCTCGGGCAGGAGATCTCGCGCAGCCTGTTCGGGACGTCCAAGCGGCGGCGGTAGCGGCCGGGCCCCGGACGGTGGGGGTGGGCGCCTAGCCGGCCAGGGCGGCGCCGATCCGGTCGAGCGAGGACAGCCGCATCAGGCCGTAGTTGTAGAACTCGACCTCGGGGACGCCCAGTTCGCGCAGGGTGGCGATCTTGGCGGCGAGGTTCGCCGGACCGTCGCAGTCCGAGGCCATCGGCCGCAGGATCACCGCCATGTCCTGGGGGCGGACGCCGTGCAGGGCGAACGCGGCGACCTTCTCCCGGACGGCCTCCGGGGTCTTCGCGTAGCCGAGCGTCTCGATCTGGTCGGTCGCCTCGGCGAGCGCGGGCAGGTCGATGCCGGACAGCCAGCCCTTGCCCGGGCCGGCGCCGTCCATGAAGCTCAGCCGCATGCCGTGGCGCCTGGCCTCCTCGGTCAGTTCGGCGGCCAGCGTGGTGACGGTGGCGGTGGCGGCGTCCAGGTAGGCGGCCAGGGCGCCGTCCGCGAGCGCGCTCAGGTCCGCGGGTTCGGCGGCGGCCGCCTCGGCGGCCAGCCGGCGGCGCAGCTCGGTGCGGACGGCCTCCGCGACCTCCTCCGCCGGGACGCCCGCGCGGGTGGCGGCGGCGCGGCAGTGCGGGCAGAAGCAGATGCCGAGCAGTGCCTCGGCGCCCGCGCCCAGCTCCTCGAAGTAGCGCTCGTGGTGGTAGCCGTGGCGCAGCCCGTGGAAGTGCAGGGACTCGGCCCGGATCGCGTCCACGCCGTACCGGGCCAGCTCGGTGACCAGGGTCCGTGCGTACTCCCGGACCTCCGGGTGGGCCGGGCAGAGCTCGGTGAGGTGGCGGTCGCCGAAGGCGTTGGCCGGGGCGCAGTCCGGGTGGGCGAAGCCGAGCCGGTCGTTGTGGCAGAACACCGTCCAGGCGTGCAGCTTCAGCCCCCGGCGGCGGGTCTCGGCGGCGGCCTCGGCGAAGGGGTCGCGGTCGCCGATCGCGGTGGAGGGCACGGGCGCCAGCCGACGGCCCTGCCAGCGGGCCGGATCGGGGCGGAAGTAGGCCGCGCCCGGCTCCAGGTAGCGGATCACCCGGCGGGGGTTGTGCGGGAAGACGTCCCGGGCCTCGTGGTAGACCGAGGCGAGGGTGACGCCGCCGACTCCGGCGCGGTCGGTGAGGTTGCCGAAGAAGGTGTCGGCGCCCTCGTCGAGCAGGTCGGTGGCGAAGGCGAGGACGGACGACTCCACGGTGCGGCTCCGGAGCTGGGGGCGGGTGCGCTGTCCACGCTAGCCGCAGGCGCCTGATTGGTCTATACCTGGCAATTCGAGCGGACCGGGCCCGAACGAGGGGCGGCCGGATCGGGGCGGCCGGACCGGACGGGCCCCCACTACAGTGAGCCGTGTCCGTCAGGCCGTGTCCGACAGCGCGTGTCCGACAGTGCGTGCCCGTCGGACCGTGTCCTTCAGCGTCCTTCAGCCCGAGGCCGTGCACGGCCCGTTGAGAGGTGACCACCCCATGAGCGTTCGCCCGCCGCTGCCGTACGACTTCCTGCCGCAGGTGCCGTCCTTCCCGCTGACCAGCCAGGACATCACCGACGGCGGCACACTGGCCGGGGAGTTCAGCCACGCCGGAGGCAACCGGTCGCCGCAGCTGGCCTGGTCGGGCCTGCCCGAGGGCACCCGGAGCATCGCCGTCACCTGCTACGACCCGGACGCGCCCACCGGCTCCGGCTGGTGGCACTGGCTCGCCCTCGACCTGCCCGCCGACACGGTCGAACTGCCGCGCGGCGCCGGCTCCTCGGACGACGACCTGCCCGGCGCGGCCTCCTTCCACGGCCGCAACGACTTCCCCGGCCACCAGTACGACGGCGCCGCCCCGCCGCCCGGCGCCCCGCACCGGTACGTGTTCGCGGTGCACGCCCTGGACGTCGAGAAGCTGGACGTCTCCGCCGACACCCCGGCGGCCCAGATCGGCTTCCACCTGACCTTCCACACGCTGGGGCGGGCGCTGCTCACCGCCGAGTACGGGGTCTGAGCACGGGGGCCACGATCCGGTCGAGGTCCGGCGGCTGCCCGAGGAGGACCGGTCGGCCGGTCGCAGGGCCGTGGCCTGGACGGTCGGGCCGGCCGGGGAACCGGCCCTCCTGGTGGCGCCGGAGCAGCACCAGACGCCGGCCGGATCCTGGCCGCCGGTCCGGCTGCCGGTCGGCTTCGCGGTCCACGGCGGTCAGGGCGGCTTCTTGTCCAGTGGCGGGGAGTTGACCCGGTATCAGCTGATCGGCGAGGAGTGGAAGCAGACCCGGCGCCGGCAGCCGGGCGTGCCCGGCGCGCTCGACCGGGTGCGCGGGCGCACGGCCGGGTCGGCGCGCTGTGGTTCCGCACGGGGGACCGCTGGTACCGGATCGAGGCCTAACCGTCTGCGCGGGTGGCCCGGTCGGCGCGGGCGGCCAGGGCGCGCAGGTGGGTGATCAGCTCCGGGGGCTCGTGCACCTCGAACTCGCAGTCCAGCGTCAGCAGCCGCACCGCCGTCCACTCCAAGGAGTCCGTGCGGGAGCGCAGCCGACAGCGGTGCTCGTCGATCGGCTCGATCTCGGAGTCCCCCCGGTCGAAGTGCCGTCGGACGCTCGCGGCCGGGGCGTGCACGGTGGCGACCACGGCGCGGGCCGGTGACTGGCGGCGCAGCTTGCCCGCCACGTACGCGGCGGCGTCCTCGGCCGGGAGCGGGCGCGGGGTGAAGTGGGCGCCGGTGGCGCGGGGTTCGCTGAGCCGGTCGACGCGGAAGAGCCGCCAGTCGTCCCGGTCCAGGTCGTAGCCGACCAGGTACCAGCGGCGGCCGGCCGAGACCAGCCGCTCGGGTTCGACGTTGCGCCTGGTCTCGGCGCCGTCGCCGGCCCGGTAGGCGAAGCGCAGCCGTTCCCGGTTGGTGACGGCGCCGGCGAGCACGGTGAGGTCGTCCGGGTCGACGGTCGGGCCGTCGCCGGTGAGCAGCGGCACGGTGGCGGTGTTGAGCGCGCCCACCCGGTGCCGCAGGCGGCCCGGCAGCACCTGGAGCAGCTTGCCGAGGGCGCGGACCGAGGCCTCCTCGATGCCGACCACCGCGTGCCCGGCGGCCGCCCGCAGTCCGACCGCGATGGCGACGGCCTCGTCGTCGTCCAGCAGCAGCGGCGGCATCGCCGTCCCCGCGACCAGCCGGTAGCCGCCGACCGCGCCCATGGTGGCCTGCACCGGGTAGCCGAGGTCGCGCAGCCGGTCGATGTCGCGCCGGATCGTCCGGGGGCTGACGCCGAGCCGTTCGGCGAGTTCGCTGCCGGGCCACTCTCGCGGGGTCTGCAGCAGGGACAGCAGGTTCAGCAGCCGTGCGGGGGTGTCCGTCATGCCGTCCAGGATGCCGGACAACTGGGACAGGATCTGACCTACATGCCCCGTACCCTCGTGGACGTGCCGACGAGCAGTGCGAGCAGCGCGAGCAGGACGAGCAGGACGAGCAGGACGAGCAGGACGAATGAGGAGTACCGAATGAAGACCGCGGACGCGGACCGACGGAGGTGGATCGCGCTGGCGATCGTGATGGTCGCCTCCTTCATGGACCTGGTGGACGTCACCATCGTCAACATCGCCATCCCCAGCATCCAGGAGGACACCGGCGCCTCCTTCAGCGCCATCCAGTGGGTCACCGGCGGTTACGCGCTGGCCTTCGCGATCGGGCTGATCACCGGCGGCCGGCTGGGCGACATCTACGGCCGCAAGCGGCTGTTCCTGATCGGCATCGGCGGGTTCACCGTGGCGTCCGCGCTGTGCGGCCTGGCCTCCGGCCCCGAGATGCTGGTCGGGATGCGGGTGCTCCAGGGCGGCACGGCGGCCATGATGGTGCCGCAGGTGCTGTCGATCATCCACGCGACCTTCCCGGCGGAGGAGCGCGGCAAGGTGTTCGGCATGTTCGGAGCGGTGGTCGGGCTGGGCGCCGTCTCCGGGCCGCTGATCGGCGCGCTGCTCACCGAGTGGGACCTGTTCGGCCTGGCCTGGCGCCCGATCTTCCTGATCAACCTGCCGGTCGGCATCGCCGGGCTGCTGCTCGGGCGCCGCTTCATCGACGAGTCGAAGGCCGAGCGGGCGCTCAAGCTGGACCTGGTCGGGGTGGCGCTGGCGAGCGTCGGCCTGCTGATGCTGATCTACCCGCTGACGCACGGGCGGGAGGCCGGCTGGCCGCTCTGGGGCTACCTGTCGATGGCCGGCAGCCTGGTGGTGTTCGCGCTGTTCGTGGCGTACGAGAAGGCCAAGACGCGGCGGGACGGCTCGCCGCTGGTCGAGCTGTCGCTGTTCCGGGTGAAGAGCTTCGCGGCCGGTATCGGCGTGCAGCTGGCCTTCGGGGTGGTCTGCGGGATCTTCTTCCTGGTCTGGACGCTGTACATGCAGCTGGGCCTCGGCTGGAGCCCGCTCAAGGCCGGTTCCACCGGCATCCCGTTCTCGCTCGCCGTCTCGGCCGCGGCCGGGCTGTCCGTGCAGAAGCTGGTGCCCCGGTTCGGGCGCCGGGTGCTCCAGACCGGCGCGCTGGTGATGGCGGCGGGTGTGCTGACGTACATCTGGGAGGCGGACCGGTACGGGACGGCGATCGCGCCCTGGCAGATGGCGCTGCCACTGGTGGTGATGGGCCTGGGGATGGGCCTGATCGTCGCGCCGATCACCGACGCGATCCTGGCGGAGGTGCCGCGCGCGCACGCCGGTTCGGCGTCGGGGCTGATCAACACCGTCCAGCAGATGGGGAACGCGCTGGGGCTCGCGCTGGTGTCGGTGGCCTTCTTCGGGGCGATGGACGACGTGGTCGCGCCGGAGGCGATGGGCACCGCGTTCGGCGGGGCGTTCGTCCACGCGATGTGGTGGGTCGCGGGGGCGCTGCTGGTGGTGTTCCTGCTGATGTTCGCGCTGCCGCGGCGCAAGGCGGTCGCACAGGCCGACGCGGATGCGGCGGGCGCGGTGGACGCGCCGGCGACGGCGGGTGCGGCGGATCCGACGGACGAGCGGGAGCCCGTCCTGGCCTGACGGGCACGGGTGAGGGCCCCGGTCGCGCGGTGCGACCGGGGCCCTCGGCGCATCCTGGGAGGGCCGTGGACCGTACGGCGGTGGACTCCTCGGCGGCTCGGCAACGGCTCCCGGCCGGGCGATCGGCTTTCAGCGCGCCCCGGCCGTGCTCACCGCCGTCGTCCGGGGCGTGGTCTTCGCCGCGGACTTGGCCTCCTTCGCGGCGCGCTTCATCTCCTGCTTGAACTCCCGTACCAGGTCGAGGGATTCGGGCCCGGTGATGTCGGCGACCGAGCGGTGCGCGCCCTCCTCGCCGTACACGCCGGCCGCCTCGCGCCAGCCCTCCGGCCGCACGCCGTACTGCTTGCCGAGCAGGGCCAGGAAGATCTGCGACTTCTGTTTGCCGAAACCGGGCAGGGCGTTGAGGCGGCTGAGCAGCTCCTTGCCGGTGCGGGTGTCCTTCCAGAGCGCGGCGGCGTCGGCGTCGTACTGCGCCACCAGGAACTGGCAGAGCTGCTGGACCCGTTTGGCCATCGCGGCGGGGTAACGGTGCACGGCGGGCTTCGCGGACAGCAGGGCGACGAACTCCTCCGGGTTGTACACGGCGATCTCCCGTGCGTCCAGGTCGTTCCGTCCGAGCCGCTGGGCGATGGTCAGCGGACCGGTGAACGCCCATTCCATCGGCACCTGTTGGTCGAGCAACATGCCGACGAGCGCGGCCAGCGCACTCCGTCCGAGCAGTTCGTCGGCCTCGGGCTGCTGTGCGAGCCGGACGGTGACGTTCATGGGCTTGCCCTCCTCGGAGTTGACGTCGGGTCGGCGCCCAGTCTGGTGGACGGGGCGGGGGCGGGGGCGGTCAACACGCCCGTAGCAGGGGAAGTCTTGGAGTTCCAGGGCCTTGGCGTAGCTGGCTTGTTCGTTGGCGGAGCGACCGCCTGGGATGCCAGCTCCGGCGGTCGGGAGAGCCGGCGGAATACTTTTTGCCCGCTTCGGGTGGCGAGGAGGCGGGCGGCCCGGGCGGGCTGGAGCGAGGTAGGTCATCTTGTATGACTGTTTCTGTTGCGCCGGTGCGGCGACCTGCCGGCGGGTCATTCTTGGTGCAATCGACGCGTCCAGAAAGGCTCGCCCGCCGTGACCCAGCCGTTCGAACTGCCGTCCTTCTACGTGCCGCACCCGGCACGCCTCAACCCCCACCTGGACGAGGCCCGGGCCCATTCCTCCGTCTGGGCAAGGGAGATGGGCATGCTGGAGGGCTCCGGCATCTGGGACCAGACCGACCTGGACGCCCACGACTACGGCCTGCTCTGCGCCTACACCCACCCCGACGCCTCCGCCGAGGCGCTCTCGCTGGTCACCGACTGGTACGTGTGGGTCTTCTTCTTCGACGACCACTTCCTCGACATGTTCAAGCGCACCAACGACCGCGAGGCCGGCAAGGCGCACCTCGACCGGCTGCCGCTGTTCATGCCGGCCGACCCGGCCACCCCGATGCCGGAGCCGGAGAACCCGGTCGAGGCGGGCCTGGCCGACCTGTGGCGGCGCACCGTGCCGGTGATGGGCGAGGACTGGCGGATCCGCTTCGCGGAGAGCACCCGAAACCTGCTCAACGAGTCGCTCTGGGAGCTCGCCAACATCAACGCCGGCCGGGTCTCCAACCCGGTCGAGTACATCGAGATGCGCCGCAAGGTGGGCGGTGCGCCCTGGTCCGCCCAACTGGTGGAGTACGCGGCCGGCGCCGAGGTCCCGAAGGAGGTCTCCGGCTCGCGCGCGCTGCGGGTGCTGATGGACGCCTTCTCGGACGGCGTGCACCTGCGCAACGACATCTTCTCCTACCAGCGGGAGGTGGAGGACGAGGGCGAGCTGAGCAACGGCATCCTGGTGCTGGAGAAGTTCCTGGAGTGCTCCACCCAGGAAGCCGCCGAGGCGGTCAACGACCTGCTCACCTCGCGGCTCCAGCAGTTCGAGAACACCGTGTTCACCGAACTGCCCGTGCTGTTCGCCGAGACCGGGCTCGCTCCCGAGGGCCGCGCCCGGGTGCTGGCGTACGTCAAGGGCCTCCAGGACTGGCAGTCCGGCGGCCACGAGTGGCACATGCGCTCCAGCCGGTACATGAACGGCGGTGGTGCGGCGGCCGGTTCGGGCGGCCGCGTCGCGGCGGGGACGGGCGGCGCGCTGCCCGGCACCGGCAACTGGTGGGACCCGTTCGCGATCGGCGGGGTGGGCACCTCGGCGCTGGACATCCTGCGCAGCGGGGCGATGGGCGGCGGTGGACCTGCGGCCGGTCCGGCCGGTTCGGGCGGCCCGGGCGGCGTCGGACCGGCCGTTCGGCGGGCCCGGTCGCACAGCCACGTGCCGTACCAGGCCGTCGGGCCGTCCCAACTGCCCGAGTTCAAGCTGCCGTTCGAGGCCACGCTGAGCCCGCACCTGGACGGCGCGCGGGACCGGGTGATCGAGTGGGCCGCGCGGATGGGCATGCTGGAGGAGCAGCCCGGCATCCCCGGATCCGGCATCTGGGACGCCGCGTCCATGCGGGACTACGACCTCCCGCTCTGCGCGGCCGGCATCCACCCGGACGCCACCGCCGACCAACTCGACGTCTCCTCCGCCTGGTTGGCCTGGGGCACCTGGGCCGACGACTACTACCCGGTGGTCTTCGGCCGCACCCGCGACCTGGCCGGCGCCAAGCTCGCCAACGAGCGACTCCCGCTGTTCATGCCGGTGGACGGCAGCCCCGCGCCCGAGCCCGCCAACGCCCTGGAACGCGGACTCGCCGACATCTGGGAGCGCACCGCCGGCCCGATGACGGCCGACGCCCGGCGGAAGTTCCGCCAGACCGTCGAGGACATGACCGCGAGCTGGATCTGGGAGCTCAACAACCAGGTGCAGAACCGGATCCCGGACCCGGTGGACTACCTGGAGATGCGCCGTGCCACCTTCGGCTCCGACCTCACCATGAGCCTGTGCCGGCTCGCCCACGGCCAGGTCGTGCCGCCCGCGGTGTACGAGCACGGCTCGATGCGCTCGCTGGAGAACTCGGCCGCGGACTACGCGTGCATGATGAACGACCTGTTCTCGTACCAGAAGGAGATCGAGTACGAGGGCGAGGTGCACAACGCCGTCCTGGTGGTGCAGAACTTCTTCAACTGCGACTACCCGTCGGCGGTCCGGATCGTCGACGACCTGATGCACTCCCGGCTGGACCAGTTCCAGCACGTCGCGGGGAAGGAACTCCCCGTCCTGTACGACGACTTCGCGCTGGAGCCGGAGGCGAGGGAGCTGCTGGACGGGTACGTGGAGGAGCTGGAGAACTGGCTCGCGGGCATCCTGGTCTGGCACCGGGACTGCCGCCGGTACCGCGAGGAGGACCTGCTGCGGCACTTCGGCGCGGAGCGGGAGCTCAAGGCGGGGGCGGCGGTGAAGGAACTGCCCGGGCCCGCGGCCTTCCCGGTCGGCCCGACCGGCCTGGGCACGGCCTCGCTGCGCCTGCCGCGAGCCGGTGCGGCCCCGGCCGCCGGGGTGGCGGCCCTGGGCTGACCGGCGGGGGGGGACCAGTCCACGGCGCACCCGTGCGGGCCGATCCCGCGCGGGTGCGCCCGGTACTGGCTAGGGTGGCCGGACGGGGCCGGGTGCGCTCCGGATCGCGGGCGCACGTCGCCAGGCGAGAGGGCGGAAGAGATGGCAGCGCTACCTGAGGGCACGCCCTGTTGGGTCGACGCGATGTTCACCGATCCGGAGGGCGCGAAGGCGTTCTACGGTGACGTCCTGGGCTGGACCTTCGGCGAGAGCTCGTCGGAGTACGGCAACTACACGCAGGCGTACTCGGGCGGCAAGGCGGTCGCCGCGATCGTGCCGTCGATGCCCGGCGCGCAGGCGCAGTCCGCCTGGTGCCTGTACCTCGCCTCGCCGGACGCCGCCGCCACCGCCGGGCGGATCCGCTCCAACGGCGGCGAGGTGGTCATGGGGCCGATGCAGATCGGCGACTTCGGCACCATGGTGATCGCCAGGGACCCGGGCGGGGTCGTGTTCGGCGTCTGGCAGGGCGACCGCCACCAGGGCTTCGAGAAGCAGGGCGAGCCCGGCGCGTACAGCTGGGCCGAGGTGGTGACCCGCGAGCCCGCGAAGGCGGACGCGTTCTTCCCCGCGGTCTTCCCGTTCGGCGTGAAGCGGATGGACGCCGAGGACTTCGACTACCGGATGTTCCAGGTCGACGGCCGCCCCGTGCTGGGCCGGATGGGGGCGGAGGGCGACTTCCTGCCGCCCGAGGTGCCCTCGTACGTGAGCGTGTACTTCGCGGTCGACGACACCGACGCCGCGCTCGAACGGCTGCGGGCGCGCGACGGCACGGTGCACTTCGGGCCGATGGACAGCCCGTTCGGCCGGTTCGCCGCTGTCGGCGACCAGCAGGGCGCGGCCTTCGGGATCATCGACCTCGGCCGGACCTCGGGAGAGCCGCCCGAGGTGGCGGACGCCTGAGGGGGGAGCGGGAGGAACTCGTCGAGCGGCTGGACGGGTACCGCGATCTGCCGCGCTGGACGGGGCGAAGTCGACGGGCTGAGGTCGCCCGGGGCTGAGGGGCGTCCGGTCCTGAGGGGCGTCCGGTCCTGAGGTCCGGCTGATGCCGAGGCCCGCCCCGGCGGCCCGATCGCTCAGAGCTCGACGCCGAGCAGCTCGCGCAGTGCGCGGTCGCCGTCCGGGGTGACCCGCAGGGCCCGGCCGGAGCCGATCCGCTCCACCCAGGACCGGTCCAGCGCCGTCCGGCAGAGTGCCGCGCCCAGCGCCCCGCCGAGATGGCTGCGGCGCTCCGTCCAGTCCAGGCAGCTGCGCACCACCGGCCGCCCGCCCCGGCGGCCCGCCCGCTCGGGCAGCTCGATCGCCTGCGCGGCCAGCCAGGCCCGGCCGCGCCCGGTGACGGCGAGCCCGGCGTCGTCGGTGAGCAGGCCGCGGGCGAGCAGCGCGTCCGCGACGGCCACGCCGAGGCGGCCGGCCAGGTGGTCGTAGCAGGTGCGGGCGCGGGCCTCGGCGCTCTGCCGGGTGGCCTCGCGCAGGCCGTGCGGGGTGGGCCGGTCACCCTGGTCGGCGAAGGCGGTGAGGTCCTCGATCAGGGTGGCGACCTCCGGGGTGGCCAGCCGGACGTACCGGTGCCGCCCCTGCCGCTCCTCGGCCAGCAGCCCGCCGGCGATCAGCCGCGACAGGTGCTCGCTGGCCGTGGACGGCGCGACGCCCGCGTGCCGGGCCAGCTCGCCGGCCGTCCAGGCGCGGCCGTCGAGCAGTGCGGTGCAGAACGCGGCGCGGGTGGGGTCGGCGAGCAGGGCGGCGAAGGCGGCGAGCGACATGCCTCCATGGTCGCCCCGGCACGGTTCGGCGCGGGCCGAACCGTCGGCGTCGCGGGGCGGTCGGGGGCAGGCCGAACCGTCGGCGTCGCGTCGCGGGGCGGTCGGGGGCGGCACGGTTCGGCGTGGGCCGAAACGAGCCGGAGCCAGGATGGCCGGTATGGACGATCCCACGATGTTCTCCCGCCGCGGCGAGGTGACCGCGGCCCCGGACGACTCGCCGGGCACCGGCTGGGGCTCGCGCCGACTCGTCCACCACGTCGTCGGGTCCGCGTTCTGCGCGGGCGCCGTCGGCGACCACTCCCCGGAGGTGACCCGATGACCCCCTTCGCCGCCCTGCACCACCGCCCCGGCCGGCCGCTGCTGCTGCCGAACGCCTGGGACCACGCCTCGGCCGTGGCCCTCGCCGCCGAGGGCTACGCCGCGATCGGCACCACCAGCCTGGGCGTGGCCGCCGCCGCCGGCCTGCCCGACGGCGTGGCCGTCACCCGCGCGGAGACCGTGCGGCTGGCCCGCCGGCTGGGCCGTAGCGGGTTCCTGCTGAGCGTGGACGCCGAGTCCGGGTTCAGTGATGATCCGGAGGAAGTCGCCTGCCTGTCCGTCGAGTTGGCGCAGGCCGGGGTGGTCGGCATCAACCTGGAGGACGGCCGGGCGGACGGCACCCTGGCGCCGTCCGCCGTCCTCGCGGCGAAGATCGCGGCGGTGAAGGCGGCCGTGCCGGAGCTCTTCGTGAACGCCCGTACCGACACCTGCTGGGCCGGGCGCCACGACCCCGGGCCGGAGACGGTCCGCCGCCTGGAGGCCTATCAACAGGCGGGCGCGGACGGCGTGTTCGTCCCGGGGCTGGCCGATCCGGCCGCCATCGTGGCGCTGGTCGAACGGCTGGCCGCCCCGCTCAACGTCCTCTGGACGCCGACCGGTCCGGGCTTCGCCGAGCTTGCCGCGCTGGGGGTGGCCCGGGTCAGCCTCGGCTCGCTGCTGTACCGCTCCGCGCTGGCGGCGGCGGTGGCCACGGCGGCGGCCGTCGGTGCGGGCGATGAGGTCGGTCCGGTGCCGGGCTACGCCGAGGTCCAGGAGCTGAGCAGGAAGTGACGATGCGTCATCTGCCGGGTCGGTCCTGCCGGGTGGCCTCGATGCCGGCCAGGATCAGTCGGACGCCGTTGGTGAAGCCGCTGTCGCGGCCGCCGTCGGTCGCTGAGCCGACCTCGGTGGTGTAGAGGTGGTGCAGGCGCGGGAAGTCCCGGGTGGCCTCGATGACGGCGGGCACGAGCTCGTCCATCCAGCCCTGCTCGTCCCGGCCCTGCCGGGCCAGCGCGCTCAGCCAGGCGGCCTCCACGCTGGCCGTCCCGATGACGTAGCCGAGCAGGGCCCCCATCGCGTCGTTGGCCTCCGTCGGGGTGAAGCCGGCCGCATCCAGGAAGGTGAGCAGGGCCTCGGAGAGGCGCATCCAGTTGGGCCCGAAGTAGACCAGCCCCAGGTCGCCGATCACCGACACCATCCACGGGTGGCGCAGGACGACCTCACGCGTGCTGGCCGCGCACTCGGCGAGGGTGGTGCGCCAGTCCGCCGGGTCCGTGTCGGTGACCGTGGGGATCCGGATCTTGCCGAACACCTCGTCGACGACCAGGGCGAGCAGTTCGTCCTTGTTGGCGACGTGGGTGTACATCGAGGTGGCGCCGGCGTTGAGGCGGGCGCCGAGCTTGCGCATGCTCAGGGCTTCGATGCCGTCGCTGTCCAGGATGGCCAGGGCCTCCGCGACGATCTGGGCCCGGCTGAGCGCCGGCTGCTCGCGCCGGGGGCGCTCGGGGCGGCTCCACGGTGTCCCGGGCGCGTCCTTCGACCTGGCCGGCATCCGGCCCTCCTCTCGGTCTTCGCCCGCCTGTGCTCGGCTCGGCTGCTCCGTTCAGCATAAGCCGCGCCGCACACCGTACGGCGTTGCGAACACTGTGCGGTCTCCGTACAGTGTTCGGTGTCCGCACGGTGTGCGGAGCGAGGCGCGCCGCGGCCGTGGGGACGGACCGCGGTGCGCCCGCGAGGACTTTCGTCCGGCCGCGGCCGGCGCGCTCACTTCGAAGGGGGACCGCGGTGGACCGTCAGCCGCGCCGCTGGCTCATCCTGGTCGTGCTCTGTCTCAGCAGCCTGGTGCTGGTGGTCGACAACATGGTGCTCGCGGTGTCCATCCCGCAGATCGCGGCGGACCTCGGGGCCGGGGCCCAGGACATCCAGTGGATCATCGACTCGTACATCCTGGTCTTCGCCGGGCTGCTGCTCACCTCGGGCAGCCTCTCCGACCGGTTCGGCCGGCGGAAGGTGATGATCATCGGGCTGGTGCTGTTCGGCGCCGCCTCCCTGGTCGCGGCCGTCGCCGACAGCCCCGGCCAGCTCATCGCCGGACGCGTGCTGATGGGCGTGGGCGGAGCCCTGGTCATGCCGAGCACGCTCTCCATCCTGATCACCGTCTTCGACGCCGAGGAACGGCCCAAGGCGATCGCCGTGTGGAGCGCGGTGGCCATGATCGGCATGGTCGGCGGGCCGGTGCTCGGCGGTGCGCTGATCGCGCACTTCTGGTGGGGCGCGGTCTTCCTGCTCAACGTGCCGGTCACGGTGGTCGCCGTCATCGCGGCGGTCGTGCTGATGCCGGAGTCGAAGGGGCCGTGGCGCCGGCCCGACCTGCCCGGCATGGTGCTCTCGATGACCGGGATGACCGCGCTGGTCTGGTCGATCACCGTGCTGCCCCGGGACGGCCTCACCAGCCCCGGCACGCTCGGCCCGCTCGTCGTCGGGGTGCTCGCGCTGACCGGGTTCGTCGTCCGCCAGCTCCGGACCGACTCGCCGATGGTCCCGCTCAAGCTGTTCCGCAACCGGGTGTTCACCGGGGCCAGCTTCTCGCTCGTCCTGCTGACCTTCGCCACCGGCGGCCTGATGCTGGTCCTCACCCAGTACCTGCAGTTCGTGCTGAAGTTCTCGCCCGCCGACACCGGCCTGGCGTTCATCCCGCTGGCCGTCGCCTCGCTGGTGTTCAACGCCGTCGGTGCCGCGCTCGGCAGGAAGGTCGCCCCGCGGGTGCTGACCTCGGTCGGCATGCTGGTCATCGCGGCCGGGTTCGGGCTGCTGGCCACGCTCTCGGTCGGCGACGGCTTCGTCAAGGTCGCCCTGGCCATGCTGGTGCTGGGCGCCGGCTCCGGCCTCGCGATGCCGGCCGCGTCCAACGCGCTGATGGGCGCGATCCCCGGCGAGCACGCCGGCGTCGGCTCCGCGCTCAACGACACCATCCAGCAGTCCGGTTCCGCGCTGGGCGTGGCCATCCTCGGCGCCGTCCTGTCCAGCACCTACACCGGCGCGATGCCCACCGACGCGCCCACGGCGGGGAAGCACGCGATCACCGACGCGCTCGCCCTCGCCGCGGGCACCGGGGACGGCGGACTGGCCGCCGCCGCCCGCGACGCGTTCAACACCGCGGCCTCCGTCACCTTCACGGCGGGCGGGATCTCCGTCCTGGCGGCCGCGGGGCTGACGCTGGTGCTGATGCGGGACGGCCGGAAGGCCGCTCCGGCGGCGGGCCCGGTGGAGGACGCGGTCGAGGGCGCGGCGGAGGCGGGGGTCGTCCAGCGGGTGGGCTGAGCCTGCTCGCCCCGGCCCTGCCTGCCTCGTGCGGCCGGGGCCGTCGGCGTGCGGCCGGGGCCGTCGGCGTGCCGCCGGTTTGTAGCCGCCCCCCGGCGACCCCCGGAGGCGGCGCGTAGCCTGGGCCCCATGTCCCCCGAGTACGCGGAGCGGGCGTCGAAGCTGCCGGGAGCGGTCGTGTGGAAGCGCCGGGCCGTCGGGAGCACGGGCGGCGGCGCGGCCGGACTCGTCCTGCCCGACGGCTGCATGGACCTGCTCTGGACCGAGGGCCGGCTCCTCGTTGCCGGGCCGGACACCCGCGCCTTCCAACTCGGACCGGGGCTGCGCGGCCCGTGGGCGGGCGTCCGCCTCCCGCCCGGCGCCGCCCCCGCCCTGCTGGGCGTGCCCGCGTACGAACTGCGCGACCGGCGGGTCGACCTGGCCGACCTCCGGCCCGGCGCCGAGGTGCGCCGCCGTACCGGACGCATCGACGCGGCGCCCGACCCGGCCGTGGCCCTGGAGGAGTTGGCGCTGCGCCTGGCGGCCGACGCGCGGCCGGTGGACCCGCTCGTCCGGGCGGCCGCCGATGCCCTGGCGGCCGGCCGCTCGGTCGCGGCGACCGCCGAGGCGGTCGGCCTCGGCGCGCGGCAACTGCACCGCCGCTCACTGACCGCCTTCGGTTACGGCCCCAAGACCCTGGCCCGGATCCTCCGCTTGCAGCGCGCCCTCGCGCTGGCCCGCTCCGGCGTGCCCCTGGCCGAGACGGCGGCCCGGACGGGCTACGCCGACCAGGCCCATCTGGCGCGTGACGTACGGGAGTTGGCGGGAGTGTCGGCGACCGTCCTGCTGCCCCGTTGACTCAGGCCGCGGCGTCCGGCAGCGGCGCGAACAGGTCGACGCCGTTGCCGTCCGGGTCGTGCACCACGGCGTACCGCTGGCCCCAGAAGGCGTCCCACGGCTTCAGCTCGCCGTGGTACCCGGCGCCGACCAGGTCCTCGTAGACCGCGTCCACCTGGGCGGGGTCGGCGCACCGGAACGCCAGTGCCGTCCGGCCGCCGCCCGCCGGCGGAAGCCAGTCCGGGTGGAACGAGCGGATGGTGGAGTCGGGGTCGAGGGCCAGGCGCAGCCCGCCCGGCAGCACGGCCTCGACGTGCGGCTCCTGCTCGGCCCCGTCGGGGAACGCGAGTCCGAGCCGCCGGTAGAAGGCGATCGAGGCGGCCAGGTCCGAGACGGCGAGGCCCACGACGGCGAACTGCGGTGCTGGTGTGCTGTTCATGCCCGTCACGGTAGGCGGCGCCCGGACGCCCGTCTTGAACGAATCGGACGGTCTCCCGGCCGGTCTGCACACTGGCCGAGTCGGGCACGGCCGGGGTAATGATTCCGGTGACCCGATCCCGGCACGCACCACCGTTGCCGACGCCCCCCTGGGAGGGATGACTGATGCTGTACCGCAGTCTCGGAGTTGACGGACCGAAGGCCAGCGCGCTGTGCCTCGGCGCCATGGCCTTCGGCACCACCGTGGACGAGCAGACCGCGACGGCGACCCTGGACCGGTTCACCGAGGCCGGCGGGACCTTCGTCGACACCTCGAACAACTACGCCTTCTGGGCCCCCGGCGGGACGGGGTACGAGAGCGAGGAACTGCTCGGCCGCTGGATCGCCCGCCGGCGCAACCGCGACGAACTGGTGCTCGCCACCAAGGCGGGAGCCCGCCCGGTGCCCGAACTCCCCTTCCCCGCGCACATGGAGGGGCTGTCCGCCGCCGCGCTGCGCAACGCGGCCGAGGGCAGCCTGCGCCGGCTCGGCACCGACCGCGTGGACGTCTACTACGCCCACGTGACGGACCCGTCCACCCCGGTCGAGGAGACCCTCGGCGCCTTCGCCGAGCTGGTGGCCGACGGAAAGGCCGGCCGGCTCGGCTGCAGCAACCACAGCGCCGCGGACCTGGCCGCCGCCAACGAGCTCGCCGAGCAGCGGAGTTGGCCGGGCTACCGGTGCGTCCAGCAGCGCCACAGCTACCTCCGGCCGCGGCCGGACGCGGACTTCGGCATCCAGAAGCACGCCGACGAGGAGCTGCTGTCGTACGTCGCGCGGCGGCCGGAGCTGCTGCTGCTGGCGTACTCCCCGCTGCTCGGCGGCGCGTACTGCCGGCCCGACCGGCCGTTGTCCGAGAAGTACCGGTGGCCGGTGGTGCAGGCCCAGTTGGCCGCCCTGGCCGAGGTGGCGAAGGAGACCGGGGCCACCGTCAACCAGGTGGTGCTCGCCTGGCTGCTGGGCCACCCGGTGCCGACGATCCCGGTCGTGGGCGCCAGCTCCGTTGCCCAGCTGGACGAGAGCCTGGCCGCCCTGGACCTGGTGCTCGACGAGGACCAGCGCCGGCGGCTGGACACCGCGGCCTGACCGCGGCGTCCGCCTCGAACCGGCTGCGCGCCGTCACTCCTGCGGCCGTCAGCCCTGGGCGCCGTCAGCCCTGGGCGCCGTCAGCCCTGGGCGCCGTCAGCCCTGGGCGCGGACCGCCCGCCACCGGTTGGCGGTGGTCTCGCTCACCGTGTAGAAGAACTCCGACTTGAACTCGGCCCCGTCACTCAGCGCCTCCACCCAGCTCATCGGCCAGTTCCGCCGGCCGTAGTGCTTGTGCACGACCCGGGTGAACGCGGACAGCACGCCGCGCAGCCGCTTCCGGTCCACGTCGAGCAGCTCGACCAGGGACGTGTAACTCACCCGCTCGCCGGGCTGCTTCGCCAGGATGTCGAGCACCCCGGTCACCGCCTGCACCGAGTCCAGCGGGTCGGCCGTCAGTCGGCGCAGATCCTGCACGGTCCACTCGACGAACGGCCACTCGCCGTCCTCCTGCGGCCCCCCCTCGGCCGGCGCCGCCGCCGGGGGCCCCGCAGCGGCGCCCGAGAGCTCCGCGAGGAACGCGTACACCTGCGTGACGTACTGAGCCGGCACCGGCACCGAGATGAACTGCTGGTTGTCCTGCGTCATGTTTCTTCCCCTCCGACGTGTCGCCCGTCTGGCGGCAGGACAGATACTTGCACGTCATGTCTCCACGTGTCCAGGTATTAACCTGGACTAATTCCGGGGCTAATAGATCGATTAGTCTCCCTCGCGGCGCAGCGCGGGAGGGCGGAAGCCGCTTCCGGCACCGGCCGACCGGTCGGAGCCGTGGGACCGGCGAGGGCCCGAACCGCGCGAGGCGGTCCGGGCCCTCCGCGTGGGCGGTCCAGGTCAGTGGGGGACGTCCAGGAAGTTGGTGGCGTCGTCGACGAAGTACACGACGTCGTGGTCGAGGTCGACCGCGAGCCCGAACGGGGCGCCGGCACCGGGCGGGGGCCCGCTCGGTGCCGCCGGGGCAGGGTCCGGGCAGCTTCGCCGGGTCGATCCGGGCGAACACGCCGACGGCGCCGTCCGGGTCGACCTGGACCAGGGTGGTTCCGGCGCCCTGCAGCAGTCGAACCGCCCGCCGCGCGGAGTTCACCCAGTGGTGTCCCCGCACCGCAGAACGACGAAGGCCCGGACCGTCGAACTTAGGTTCAAGGGGTCGTCGCAACACCGCTTGGTTTCAGACGGTGAGTAGATCACGTAGACGCTCGGCTGGGGTATCCCAGCCGAGCGTCTTGC